>WFVP01000194.1 GCA_015491595.1 Anaerolineales bacterium | reverse complement strand
GCCGTGCAGGCCGTGGAGGCCGCCGCCCGGCAGGGTCGTTTCTGGGAGGCCCACCGCTATCTCTACACCCATCAGGCGGAATGGCGGGAGATGGACCCCGAAGCGTTCCCGGATTACCTGCTATCCATGGCTCGAACGCTGGACCTGGATTTGGCTCGCTTCACCCAAGACCTTACGGACCCGGACATCCAGGCCCTGGCCTACCGGGCCTGGAAGGCGGGTCAGGCCCTGGGGCTGGAAGCCGCACCCATGCTCTTCCTCAACGGCGAATGGTTTCCCGGGCCTCCGACGTACGAGGCGTTGCGCACGGTGGTGGCCCTCAACCAGTTGGAGCAACGCCGGTGCACAAGCTGTCCCCCTACTCGCGTGAAACCCGACCGCCTCTACTTCCTGGACTTGCGCCTTCCCATGGGTCCGGTCTCCCTCCGCCTGGAGCCCCAATGGGCGCCTCAGGGCGTGAACGCGGTGGTGTTCCTGGCCCAGGAAGGATGGTATCAGGGCATGGGCATTTACGACATCATCCCAGGACAGGCACTCTATCTGGGAGACCCCTCCAATACCGGATACGGCCACCCTGGCTTTTTGATTCCCTGGGAGGCGCCGGCCGTTCCCCTCCAGGCAGGCCGGGTGGTGTTGCTGCCGGAAAGCCCGGGATGGAACAGCCCCCGAATGGCCATCCTGCTGGCCGAAGTACCTGCCTGGAAGAACCAAGTCACCGTCATCGGGGAAGTGGCCCAGGGGATGGACACGTTGCGCGCCGTGACCCTGCCGAAAGAGGGGGGCTTCCTGCTCATTGCAGAAGTGCGCATACGCGAAGTGGCCCTCACCCCCGCGCCGTAGGGTCCGACTTGCCTTCCTTGCCGACCTGGTAGAGGTACACCAGGGGAAGCACCGCGGCGAACAGGAACCATTGGATGGCATAGCCCAGGTGGGGGCCTTCGGTGAGGGTGACCTGCCGGGGGCTTTGAATGGGTGGAGTGGTATCCACCTCTCCCTCCGGCGGCGTTTGCACCAGATAAAAGGGAAGCACCCGATAGGGTCGCCGGTCGTCCAGCATGCGCAGGTCAATCCAGAACCAGGCTTCCCCTTCAGCGGGTGGCGTGGCGTTGTCGGGGGCCGTCTCCCCCGGCATCAAATAACCGTGGACCTCCACCGTCCCCTGGGGTGGAGGGGGCACGAACTCGGGAAGGGGTTCGGGCATCCACCCGCGGTCCACCATCACAACCCATGGTTCCGAGAAGCCCTCTATCCGCAAGGGGGTGAGCACGCGGTATCCCGGACGGCCCTGATAGAAGCGGTTGCGCACCAAGATTTCGTCTTCAGGCACGAAACGGCCCCGCACGAACGCGCCCCGGTACCGGTAAGCCTCCGGGTCTTCGATGGTCAGGGCCTCTCGGTTCAAGTCCACCTCCGGCGAGGTCAGCTGGGCCAGGACGCGCGCGTTGTAGGCCCGCCGCTGGGCCAGCCGGTCCAATTGCCAGAACCCCAAACGCACCATGACTCCCGAGGCCGCCACGACGAGCAACGTGACGAGCACATGACGACCTCGAAAGGCCCAGACCAGGCCCCGACGCATCCTCCGGAATCCCTCACGCATTCCGACGACCTCCCCACCACCATCCCAGAATCGCAATGAGCAACAACAGCCCGGTGGCCACCCAGAGGGTCGGGATACGAGAGGCCGGCCGGGCCTCCACCGAGAAGGTGAACACCGCCTCGTCCTGGGTATCGGGTAGACGCACGTGCACCGCGACCTGCCATGGGCCTTCCCAGGGCAGGTCGACATCGGCTTCGTAGTAGTAGGGATAGGCTTCTCCCGGAACCGCCTCCACGGTCAGGGGCGCACCCTGTTCCGGGGTGAGGACCACCGTGACCTGGGCGTGGGTTACCGGAATGTCCCGCCGCTCACCCGGCTGGTACACGGCCACAGTGACGTGAAAGGGTGCCTGCGCCCGGGGAGGCTCCGGCGACGTCCAGATGTTCACCCGATAGGGGCCTACCCGACCGCCCACCACCTGGGGTTGCCCTCCGCCATGAGCGCGAACGCCCGCCGGAAGGAAGGCGAACCCCACGACCACCCCCACCATTATGAGCCACACCCGCTTCATGAGGACCCTGACTCCTCCCAGCCGGGCGCCCGCATCTGGGCCTCGGTGCCCAGGTGGTAAGGATGACGGGCCGTCTTCCGTTCCTCCTGGGAGATGTAGCGGGCGACGAACACCAGGGCTGCGTAGATGAGCATCATGTTCCCGAAAATCCACATCACCATGCCCGCCAGGCGCTGGTCGTCCAGCACGGACAGGCTGAAGTAGCGGGGCACGGTGCGGTAGTAGGCGTACATGGGCACTTTGGCGAAGGCGATGGCCAGACCGGTGACCATGTTCACGGGCACCGCGCTGAGCAGGTAGACCAAACGGGACGGGAAGGAGAAGCGGCCGTGGATGCGGGGTCCGGCGTTGGTCACGTGCCACCAATACAGCATGGCGGCGGCGAAGTACGTAAGGTGTTGCACGTCGTGCAGCCGGGGATAGGCCAGGGCCAGGCTGTACAGGTTGGGGTCATGCCAGCCGATGTAAATGGCGATGAAGGCCATCCAGGCGATTTTCCGGGTGGTCAGGGCCTTGAGGTAACGACGAAAGGCCGCCTGGGGGCCGAAAATCCCCAATCCCCAATGGCGACGCTGGGGCCGGGGCAGGGCCCACAGGAACAGGGGCATGGGATTGCCCAACCAGAGCAGTGGAGGAGCGAACATGATGAGCAACATGTGCTGCACCATGTGCACGGAGAACAGGTACTGGGAGAGGGGCGCGATGGGCGACACCAGGGCCAGGAAAATCAAGAAGAGCCCCGTCCAGTACGCGGCCAATCGCCTGGGACTGGCGCTCTGCTGGCTTCCCCGTTGCCGGAGCCGTTTCCAGCCCCGGAAATAGAGGTAACCCAACACCACCAGGGGAAACACCACTTCCCAGCGCCATTCCCACAGGCGCAAAACCTGCCACCAAGTCATGGACCGTGCCTCCCACACATAAGCTCGAACCGGTGCATCGGGCCTATTGTACCCGGGGGCAGGCCTCTCGACGCAGCAAATCCCGCCCGGGACGCGGGATTGCCGCCGCCAACGGCCCGAAGCGCGCAAAAACGAAACCGGCCGCTACTTCAACGCCATGAGGACGGGAAAGCGGCCGGTGCGCCCCTTTTCGGCCCGGTGGGAGAACCAACGGTGGGTATCGCAGGCCGTGCACAGGCCGGAGATGCGCACCGTACCCACACCAACCTGGCGCAATTGCCAGGCATTGGCCGCCCAGAGGTCCAGGGTGAACCGCCTCCCGCGAGGGCGGAACCAGGCCTCGGCGGCTTCCCCGAAGGCGGTGCGCAAGGCCTGATGCACGTCGGGGCCCACTTCGTAATGGTCGGGGCCGATGGCCGGACCCAGTACCGCCACCATGTCCGCAGGCCGGGCATCGTAGGCCTGGACCAGGGCGTCCACCAGGGCCATGGCCACCCCCCGGGCCGTGCTGCGCCAACCCGCATGGGCGATGCCCAGAACTCGCCTCCGGGGCTCGTACACCAAAACGGGCAGACAATCAGCGAAACGCATCAGCAGGGTAACGTGAGGGAGATGGGTGATGATGGCGTCGGCCTGCAGGGGCGGCATACGACGCCCGCGGGGAACAAGGGCCTGGACCACCTGCGCCCCATGCACCAGCCAGGTATCGTACCGGGACGCGAAAGGACGCTCCAGGGCCTGGAAGACCCGGACCAGGTTCTCCCGCACCCGCCGGGGGTCGTCCCCTACGGTGATGCTGGTGTTGAGGGTGTTCCAGGGAGCCGGACTCACACCGCCCTGGCGGGTGAACACGCCGTGCAACACCCCCAGTTCCTCCAGCACTTCGTCGTACCACCAGGACAGGCCGTCGCGGGACCGAAAGGGCATCGCGCGCTCCTCAGCAAGGGGACCGGGGCGGGCCGGCCACGAGGGACCTCCGGTCATCCGTCGTCCGACGCGGCCGCGGCCCGGGCCTGTTCCCGGGCCTCCAGCAGGCGCTGCTTCCGCAACAGCAGCGCCCGGGTCTCCTCCATGCTCTCCTGCATCATGGGCACCATGAACCATGCGGTGGTGAGGCCGAAGATGAACCCCGTCAGGGTGCGCAGCAGGGGCGTGCTCTCCCGATAGGGGAGGAAGGAGCCGGGCATCTGGCTCAACAACTGGCTGAAACCGTCCAGCCCGATGGGGACCCAGCCGATGAGAATCCAGAGATACCAGGGCAGGGCCCGCAGCCGTCGCCCTTTGAACCGATAGAGCAGGGTGAAGACCAGCGTGAAGAGCCAGAACGCGCCCCAGATGGCCACGTCCCGCTCACAAATGGCCACCTTGTATCCCACCTGCTCGTTGCCGACGAAGGCCCGAGCCGTCCACAGGTCTTCCTCGTCGTAACCAGTGACCTGGCCGTAGGTCTTCAGGCCGGACATCCCCGCGGCCGCGCGGGGATAAGCGGGCTGCTCTCCGAACAGGAACCACGACCGGAAGGCCAGCTGGTGGCAGGTCACACTGTACGCGGCGTAAATCCACCGGGCAGGGCGGGTCCAACCGATTTTCATGAGCACGGGAGCCAGCCAGGGCAGGGAAACGTACAGGGTCAGGAACCCCAGGAAGACCCAGAGGAAATTGCGGGAGAGCCAGAGGGAAAAGCGGTCCACGGGGCCAAAGGTCACGGGCCGGGGGGCTTTGCCCACGCTTTCCCGAAAGGCTTTGCTGTCCCGTGCCGCCGCGAGGGTGACCTCCAGGGTCTTCTTGCTGAAGGGCGCCTGCAGGGTATAAGGGCCGATTTCCAGCAAGGGGGTGCGCCCCCCATACTGCTTCAGCAAGGCCGGGTCCTGGGTGATGTCAATGGGAATGAGACGATGGGGATGTTTGGCCTGGAGCTCCTGCAGCCAGGTCTGCAGGGTGGGCCACTGGGCATCTTCAGGGTGAAAGAAGGCGAGTACGTCCATGAAAATCCCACCTCCCGGGCGGCTCCCGGCTCCTTCGGCCGGCTATGGGGTCAGGTTCTCAAGATAGTTGGTGAGAAGGGAGGCATCCAGGGCTCCAATATGCACATCCTGAATCGTCCCCCGGGCGTTCACGAAGAAGGTAGTGGGCAGGGCCTGCACCCCGTACAGACGGCTGACCTCACCCTGGGGGTCCAGCAGAATCACCATGGCCTCAAACCCGCCCATATCCTCCACAAAGGCCCGTACCGTCTCCTCGGGCTCCGCGTAATTCACGGCCAGGAAGAGGACCTGCCCGCGCAAATCCTGGGCAGCCGCTTCCAAGAGGGGCATTTCCGCCTTACACGGAGGGCACCAAGTGGCCCAGAAGTTCACCACCACCCCCTGGCCCTGCAGGTCCTGAAGGCGGTAGGTTTCCCCTGACAGGGACGTCAGGGTAAAGTCCGGCGCGGGCTTTCCCCGGGAAGAGAAGGTCTGCAACCCCGCCTCGCCGTACTTCTGGCGGATACGGGCCCGCTCGCTCAACACCCGGGTCACGGCCAGGCCCAGGCCCGTCATGAGCAAGGCCAGACCCAGACCAATCAACAAGGGGATTTGGGGAGAGGAAGCACGTCGTTGCGTTACCATAGCACCCTCCAGAGGTCGCTCCACGTGGTGACCGAAGCCAGACGCGCCAGGCGTCCGGTGACCAAGAGCACGCCCATGAAGAGGATGATGGCTCCCATGACCTTCTCGGCCCAGTGGCTGACGTTCCGGTAACGCTGGAGCAGGGTGACCACCCATTCCATGCTCCAGGCCGCCGCCAGGAAGGGCACCGCCAAACCCGCGGAGTAGACGGCCAGCAAGAACATCCCCCAACCCAGGGTGCCCTCCTGCAAGGTCAGGGCCAGAATGGTACCCAGGGCCGGGCCCACACAGGGAGACCATCCCGCGGAGAAGAAGACGCCCATGAGGAAGGACGTCAGGTATCCGCGGCCTTCCACCTTCTCCGTATCCCCGGCCCGCCACTCGTAACTCAACAGGGGAATACGCACCAGGCCCAACATGTGCAATCCGAAGAGGATGACCACGACGCCGCCGATGCGGGCCAGGTAGAAGCGGAGGTCATAGAGCAACCGACCCACCGCGGATACGGTAATCCCCAGGGTCAGGAAAATCACGCTGAAGCCCAACACGAAGGCGAGGCCGTGGCGCAAAGTATGCCACTGCCGCGCGCGCCCTTCCTTTTGCAAGCCCTGACCGCCCAGGTAACCGATGTAAGCCGGCACCAAAGGGAGTACACAGGGGGAGAGAAAGGACACTACCCCACCCACGAAGGCCGTAAGGGTTTGCAACAGATACGCCACCATGACCGTTCCTCCTGCAGGGTCCCCATCCCTATGGAAGGCCCCAGGGCCGCGAATCTTACCTGGCCGTCCTCAAGATTCAATCACCTGCACGCGCGTGCCACCCGGCATGGGAATGGTCAGGTCCCCGGGGTCGTAGGACACGGTGGGGTATGTCCAGCGGAAAATCCAACGGGCGTCTTCGGGCAGGGCATTGATGCAACCGTTGGACATGGGAACGCCGTAGTTGTTGTGCCAGTAGGTCCCGTGAATGGCCACGCCACTGCCCACAAACAGGGAAACCCAGGGGACACCCGGAACGTCCCAACCACCGCCCGTGGTCCCCCCGCTCATGTGCAGGGAGATGAGCTTGCGCCAGATGGGGAACGTGCCCACGGGGGTGGCCCAGGTGTCCACCGGACGGCCCTGAGCATCGTACTTGGCGCCGGTGGAGACTCGGCAGAAGTAGACCTCGGTGTTCCCCTCGTAGCAACGAAGGGTCTGATAGGTCACATCGGCCACGATGCGCTTGTCTTCCACCTCGGGGGAGATAGGGGTGATGTCTTCGGGGGTCAGAGGCCGGAAACCTTCGGCCCGGGCCCAGAATATGTCCCCGTAACTGCCATATCGCTCCACGATGTGATACCAGACCCGTCCCTGGTCGTCCGT
>WFVP01000193.1 GCA_015491595.1 Anaerolineales bacterium | reverse complement strand
TATGCGTTCTCCCAGGGCCTGGGCCAGGAGGTCCAGGGCGGGGAGGTGGGTGGGCACCTGGAACTGATGCACCCGTCGGGCGATGTCCAGGGCGTTGCGGATGCGCAGGCGGAGCTCCTGCAGGTCGAAAGGCTTGGCGATGTAGTCGTCCGCGCCCAGGCGCAATCCCTTCAGGCGGGAGACCCGGTCCCGGGCCTCGGTCAGAAAGATGATGGGGATGTGCTGGGTGCGGGTTCGGGTGCGGAGTTCCTGGGCCACGTCGTAGCCGTTGATGTCCGGGAGGTGAATGTCCAAGAGAATCAAGTCCGGCTGTTCCTGTTGCGCTTGCCGGATGCCCTCTCGCCCGGTGTAGGCCCCCAGAACTTCGTACTCCTGCTCCTTCAGGAAGATGGTCAGCATTTCCACCAGGGCGCGGTTGTCTTCGATGATGAGGATGCGGGGGCGCTTTTCCATTGTTCGTCCCAAGCCCGAATCGAGATGGTGCCTCCTAATCCGCCGGTTCCTTGTAGATGACGAACTCACAGACGTCGTCGCCCGCGGCGATGCACTTGGATTCGTACACCCGAATCTCGCGGCCACCGGAGACCCATTTGAGCCCCTCTTGCAGGAGCCCCAAGGCCACGTAACACACCGGGCGCTCCGAGGTGTTCTGCCGGCCCCAGCAGACCGGACACCGGTGGATGGTGTAGACGAAGTGCTCTTCCTCCTCCCGGACTTCGGTAATCTGGTCGCTCATATGGCTGAAGATGCGGGCCATGGCCATCAGGCCGATGCGCATCTTCGTCTTCAGGGGCAACATACGGAAGGCCAGGTCCCCCACGCCCGCCAGGGCGCCGAAGTTGCGCAGCCCTTCCGCGAAGGTGGCGCGGCCGGCGCGCAGAGCCAGGCCTCGCCCCCCGCGGGGGCCGTACATCTGCTCCAGGCCCCACATGAGGGAAGAGAAGTCCGCGAAGTCGAACTCCCGCTCCAGGTTGTCGGGCGGCGGCTGGTCCAGATAGTGCTCCATCTTGGCCAGCCGGAGCAGGGCGCGGAAGCCCTGCTCTCCCATCACCTCTTCCAGGGCCTGGAAGGTGATGCGGGCGAACTTGTTGGGGTAATAGAACCCACTGGGAGGAATCAACCGTTCTTCGTTTCCGTGTTTGTTGGTCTCTGCCATGGTGTTCCCTCGTGGCTTGGGGTTGGTTGCAGGTACGCCGTGGGCGGTGTCACCGGCGCTAAATGAGTCGAGCCAGGTCTTCCACAGCCCGACGCATGTCCAGGAAAATGAGACCCAGTTTGGATTGCTCCCGGGCCAGGACCGTCAGAACGGCGTCTTCCCCGATGGCCATGAGGATGACGTAACCATTTTCGCCCTTGATGTACACCTGTTCCAGGCGGCCCCGTCCCAACTCCTCGGCGATGCGCTCGCCCAGGGAAAGCATGGCCGCCGACATGGCCGATACCCGGTCTTCTTCGATGTTCTGCGGCAGCGCGGACGCGATGGGCAGACCGTCAATGCTGACCACGGCCGAGGCTTCAATGTCGGGCGAGGAAGCCTGAAGCTCCCGTAACCGTTCCACCATCAGTTGTGTTCTGGATTTGGCCACGACTGGACCTCCCCTACGTCAGATTGGGATGGCGGCTTCCGCGGATGTTTCTCTTTATAACTTATGCACCTATATCGTGTCAAGCATGACGTGGCTTTTGAGCCAAAATCATCACGGTCCACCCGCGGGTTCAGGATGTTCCTTGGGATGTGGTCGGGGCTTTCGCCCTTAACGTGCGCACCGTGCGGGCCATGAGGACGTCCAGGAGTTTGGGAACCAGGGCCTGAAGCCCCAAAAGCGGCGTGAACCACCAAGGAACAATTTTACCCCGCCGGGGCCGTTGCGCCAATTGCCAAATGGCACGGGCCACGTCCTCCGCGCGCAGCACCAGGCGGGCGGGCGTGGTATGGCCGTGGCGTTGCAGGGGCCCGCCGGCGTGATGCCCGAACTCGGTGGCCACGGGTCCCGGGTAGATGGCCGAGACCCGCAACCCCAGCGGTTCCACCTCCCGGCGCAGGGCATCGGTGAACCCCCGGAGGCCGAACTTGGTGGCCGCGTACACGCTGTACGTGGGCAGCGCCGCGAAGCTGGCCACCGAGGCCACGTTGATGATGTGACCGAAGCCCTGTTCCAGCAGTCCCGGCAGGAAGGCCCGAACGACCCAAATGGCGCCCGTGAGGTTGACCTGGATTTGGTGGGCGATGTCCCGTTGCGGGTCCATGGTCTCCAACCACTTCAGGCGGCCCAGTCCCGCGTTGTTCACCAGCACGTCCACCCGGCCCCAGGTGGACCAGGTGGTTTGGGCCAGGCGCTGAATCTGAGGCCACTGGGTGACGTCGGTGGGTACCACCAGGGCACGACCGCCTTGCCCTTCGATGTCCCGGGCCAGGGCTTCCAGCCGTTCCTGCCGCCGCGCCGCCAGGACCACCCGCCAACCCCGCTGGCCAAAGAGGCGGGCCGTGGCGGCGCCGATGCCGGAAGAAGCTCCTGTGACGACCACGACCGGGGAATCGTCCATGTCGCGCGTTCTCCGTGGAGGGAAGTTCACAAAGATAAACACCGCGGCGTGGGGAAGGTTGCTCAAACGGACGGAGTTTTGACGAGACTAAAGGCGGACCGGCGCGAACCGCCGCCGATGCACCGGGGCCGGCCCCCGCTGGACCAGGGCCGCGCGATGGGCCGCGGTGCCGTAGCCCTTGTGGCGGGCGAAGGCATAGCCGGGCCAGCAGCGGTCCAGACCCTCCATGTAGGCGTCCCGCACCGTCTTGGCCAGGATGGAGGCCGCGGCGATGCTGAAGGACCGGGCATCCCCCTTGGGCAGGGCCGTCTGGGGCAGTTCCACGTCGGGCAGGAGGAGGTGGTCCAGCAACAGGTAATCGGGGGTGAGGGGTAGGTGCTCCAGGGCCCGGCGGAAGGCCTGGCGCGCGGCTTCGGGGACGCCCAGTCGGTCCACCTCTTCCCAGGAGGCCCAACCCACGGCCCAGGCCTGGACATGCTGCAGGAGTACGGGCACCAGGCGGGCCCGCTGTTGGGGCGTCAGGCGCTTGGAGT
>WFVP01000192.1 GCA_015491595.1 Anaerolineales bacterium | reverse complement strand
CGGCACCACCACGTCCACGGTGCTGGCCCATGCCATGGTGACGGAGGGCCTCAAGGCCCTGGCCGCAGGTGCCAACGCCATGTTGCTCAAGCGGGGCATCGAGGCTGCGGCCAAGAAGGTCTCCGAGCACCTGAAGGAGCAGGCCATCGAAATCAAGACCAAAGAGCAGATGGCCCATGTGGCGGCCATCTCCGCCCAGGACCAGGAAATCGGCAACCTCATCGCCGAGGTCTTCGACAAGGTGGGCAACGACGGCGTCATCACGGTGGAAGAGTCCAAGGGCCTGGAGTTCGAGGTGGAGTACGTGGAAGGTATGCAGTTCGACCGGGGTTACATTTCCCCTTACTTCGTGACGGACCCCGAGAAGATGGAAGCGGTCATTGAGAACCCCTACATCCTGGTGTACGACAAGAAGATTTCCGCGGCCCAGGACATCATCCCGCTGTTGGAGAAACTGCTGCAAATCGGCAAGCGGGACCTGGTGGTCATTGCCGAGGACGTGGAAGGTGAGGCCCTGGCCACGTTGGTGCTCAACAAGCTGCGGGGCGTGCTCAATGTGCTGGCTGTCAAGGCTCCCGGCTTTGGCGAGCGCCGCAAGGCCATGTTGCAGGACATCGCCATCCTCACCGGTGCGCAGCTCATCTCCGAGGAAACGGGCCGCAAGCTGGAGAGCGTGACCATCGAGGACCTGGGCCAGGCCGAGAAGGTGGTGGCCGATAAGGAGAACACCACCATCGTGGGCGGCAAGGGCGACCCCGATATGATCAAGGCCCGCATTGAGCAAATCAAGGTGGAGATTGAAAAGGCCACCAGCGATTACGACCGGGAGAAACTCCAGGAGCGCCTGGCCAAGCTCGCGGGTGGTGTGGCCATCATCCGCGTGGGTGCGGCCACGGAGACGGAGCTCAAGGAGAAGAAGCACCGGGTGGAGGATGCGGTCTCCGCGACCCGGGCCGCGGTGGAAGAGGGCATCCTGCCTGGCGGTGGCGTGGCCCTGCTCAACGCTATCGAGGCCCTGGATGACCTGAAGCTGGACAACGAGGACGCCCAGATGGGCGTGAACATCGTGCGCAAGGCCCTGGAGAAGCCCATGATGCTCATCGCGGAGAACGCGGGCGTGGATGGCTCCGTGGTGGTGGAGACGGTCCGCCGCCTGCAGAAGGAGAAGAAGAACAAGCGCATCGGTTATGACGTCATCTCGGGCGAGTACGTGGACATGGTGGAAGCCGGCATCATCGACCCGGCCAAGGTGACTCGGGGTGCTTTGGAGAACGCGGCCTCCATCGCGGCCATGATTCTGAGCACCGAAGCCCTCATCGCGGAAATTCCCGAGGAAGACAAGTCCCAGCCGACGCCGCCGCCTGAGTTCTAAGCCCGGTCTTCCTTGGGTCGCCGAGCCCCCGCCTCGCGCGGGGGCTTTGTTTTTCCTCCGGGGAAGGGAACGGACGAACGCCTCAGGTCCCGGGGCCGTCGTTGCCCCATGATGGGGAGGGCGCTTCGGGACGTTCCTGGATAAGAGGGAGCGCGACGGAGGCATGTATTTTTCCAACACCTCCACAAAATTTTACTTGACAAATCCTTTGCTTTAGGGGTACACTTACAAACACACCGAGTTGATTCCAAATCCCGCCGGAAGGAGGAGCCCTATGCGGAAACTCGGTTTCTTGTTAGCGGTGCTGGGCTTGGTCCTGGCTCTGGCCGCGTGTCAGCGTGGTCCGCGTGCGGCCTATGGCGGTGTGATCAAGATTGGCCACGTGGCCCCCTTGACGGGTGAGATTCCCAAGGTGGGTGAATCGGGCAAGAACGCGCTGGAAATGTGGTTGGAAGAGATTGGCGGCAAGATTACCGTGGGCGGCGTCGAGTACAAGGTGGAAATCATTCATGAGGACAACGAGTCCAAGGCCGAGTCCTCGGCGGCCGCGGCGACGAAGCTGATTACCCAGGACAAGGTGCTGGCCATCATCGGTCCGTATGCCTCCAAGCAGGCCATCCCTACGGGCGAGGTGGCGGACAAGAACAAGACCCCCATGATCAGCCCGTGGTCCACCAACCCGCGCACGACCAAGGGGCGACCGTACGTCTTCCGGGCCGCCTTCCTGGATGACTTCCAGGGGCAGGTGTTGGCCAAGTTCGCCCAGGAAGAGTTTGGCGCTCAGAAGGTGGCCGTGCTCTACGATGTGGCCAGCGACTATCCCAAGGGCTTGGCTGAATTCTTCAAGGCGGCGGCCGAAGATTTGGGCATGGAAGTGGTGGCCTTCGAGTCCTTCACCACGGGCGATAAGGACTTCAGCGCCCAGTTGACCAAGATCATCAACTCCGGTGCGGACATCCTGTTCACGCCGCAGTACTACAACGAGGTGCCGCTGATTGTGCGCCAGGCCAAGGAGCTGGGCTGGGACAAGCCCATCCTGGGTAGTGACTCTTGGGGCTCCGCGGAACTCATGAACCTGTGTAAGGACGATTGTGTGGGCTACTTCTTCAGCACCCACTGGGCCACCAAGGGTGCCACTGGCAAGACCAAGGAGTTCATTGACAAGTACGCGGCCAAGTACGGTGAGGAGCCGGACGACGTGGCCGCGCTGGCGTGGGACTCCGCCATGTTGCTCAAGGCCGCCATCGAGAAGTGCGGCAATCTGACGGGCAACCTGGAGCAGGACCGCCAGTGCATCCGGGACGCCCTGGCTGCTATCCCCGAGTTTGAGGGTGTGACCGGCAAGATGCGCTTCAACGAGGAAGGCGACCCCATCAAGTGCGCCATCATCGTGAAGATCACGCCCGACTACAAGTTCACCTTCTACAAGTCCGTGTGCCCGTAAGCAGGCAACGCGGTCCATGAGCCAAAAGCGGGCGGCCGAGAGCCGCCCGCTTTTTCGTCCCTGAATTCCAGGGGGATGGGGCTGTGGGTGCTTTTGGGGCTTACCCGTAGATGTCGCCGTATTTGCCCTCCAGGTAGGCCAGGTAGGGTTCGGCCTGGATGGTCTGCCCTGTGGCCCGCTGGATGAGTTCTTGTGGGTCGAACTTGTTGCCATGGCGGTAGATGCGTTCCCGCAACCACTCCAGAATGGGCTGGAACTCACCCCGGGACATGAAGGTATTCAGGTCGCCCAGTTCCTGAGGCATGGCGTTCCAGATTTGGGCCGAGAGCAGGTTCCCCAAGGCATAGGTGGGGAAGTAACCAAAGGAGCCCTGGGACCAGTGGATATCCTGCAACACGCCCTTCGCGTCATCGGGGGGAACCACACCCAGGTAGGCCTTCATCTTCGCGTTCCAGGCTTCGGGCAGGTCGGCCACTTTGAGGTCCTCGGTGAGCAGAGCGATTTCCAGCTCGAAGCGCAGGATGATGTGGAGGTTGTAGGTAACCTCGTCGGCTTCCACCCGGATGAAGGAGGGTTCCACCCGGTTGAGCGCCCGGTAGAAGGCTTCGGGGGTGACGTCGCGCAGGTTCTCGGGGAAGGTTTCCTGCACCCAGGGGAAGAAGAATTGCCAGAAGGCCCGGGAGCGTCCGACCAGGTTTTCCCAGAGTCGAGATTGGGATTCGTGGACGCCCAGGGAGGCACCGCGTCCCAGGGGCAGCCCTTCGTACTTGGGGTCAATGCCCTGGTGGTACAGGGCGTGGCCCATTTCGTGTAGTCCACCGCTCAGCACCTCGCTCAGGTCGTTCTCCTTGATGCGGATGGTGAAGCGCACGTCGTCGATGCTGAACCCAGTGGTGAAGGGATGGGTGGAGAAGTCGATGCGGCCCCGTTCCAGGTCGAAACCAATGTGGGCCACCATGCGCTCGATGAGGTCCCGTTGCTTCTGGCGGTCGTAGTGGCGATGGAGGACGGCGTTGTCCACCTGGGGCCGGCTCAGGATGTGTTGCAGGAGCCGGGTCTGGCCTTCCCGCACCCGTTCGAACAGGGCCTGCACCTGGGCGGTCTTCATCTTGCGCTCGAAACGGTCCAGCAGGGGGTCGTAGATGTGGTCGAAGGGAGCGAAGAAGTGGGCGTACTCCCGCACCATGACCACGATGCGTTCCAGATAGGGACGGAACAGGGCGAAATCGGCCCGGGCGCGAGCCTCGCGCCAAACCACGCGGGCCTCGGAGGTCAACTGGGCAAAAGCCTTGACCCAGTCGGACGGGACCTTGGTAGCCCGGTCGTAGTCGTAACGGGTGACCCGCACCAGACGGGCTTCGTCGCTGTCCGGGTCCCACTGGGGCAGGCCCTGGTCTTCCAGAATTTGCAACATCTCGCCGATTTCGGGGGAGGTAAATTTCTCGTGGGCCAAACGTCGTAAGGTGGCCACCTGGCGAGCCCGGGCTTTGGCGCCTTTGGGGGGCATATCGGTTTCCTGGTCCCACTGAAGGACGCCGGCAGCCACGTGCAGGTCGTGGATTTCGTACAAGCGGGCCTTGAGGGCATCCAGGGTTTTCTGGACGTTCATGGAGCGACCTCCTGAAGGATGGATTCGAGGGAGATTATACGCCGAATTCAGCCGGGTGCGAGGGGCAATGGGGGAAGCGGGGAGGCCCCTCGCGTCCCCTCGGAGGGCGGGTATAATGAGAACCGAAGTACCCCAAGGGGAGGATAGGATATGGCAGGCCATTCGAAGTGGAAGAACATTCAGCGGCGGAAGACAGCTATGGATGCCAAGCGGGGCAAACTCTTTACTCGCTTGGCCCGGGAAATCATCATCGCAGCCCGGGAGG
>WFVP01000191.1 GCA_015491595.1 Anaerolineales bacterium | reverse complement strand
GCATTGTCCCCGGGCCGGCTTGCCAAAGAACCGGCATTGCGGTATGTTTCTCCCCGGCACTTCTCAGAAGGAGGCATCACGATGCCTATTCCCCCCCATGGTGGTGTTTTGGTTCAACGCATTCTCAAAGGTCAACTGGCCCAGGCAGCTCGCGAGCGTGCCCAGACCCTGCCCAAAATTCCCCTCACCCGAGCCCAACTGGCCGACCTGGAAATGCTGGCCATCGGGGCTTACAGTCCCCTCACGGGCTACCTGCGCCGGGAGGATTACTTGCGGGTCTTACGGGACATGCGTCTGAGCAACGATTTGGTGTGGCCCATCCCCATCACCCTGGCGGTGGATGAGGAGATTGTGGAGGACCTGCGGGAAGGTCAGGACGCCGCCCTGTGCGAAGGGAACCGTCCCCTGGCCATTCTGCACGTCGAGGAAATCTACCGCTACGACAAGGAAGCCGAGGCCAAGGCGGTTTTCCGCACTACCGAAGAAGCGCATCCCGGCGTGGCCCGCCTCTACGCGCAGGGCGACTGGCTGGTGGCCGGTGACATCTGGCTTTTTGACTGGCCTTCCGCCGCGCGCGAAGTGTTCCCGGAATTGCGCCTCACTCCTCAACAAACCCGCCAGATTTTCCGGGAACGAGGTTGGCGTCGCATCGTGGCTTTCCAGACCCGGAACCCCCTTCACCGGGCCCACGAATACATCCAAAAGACCGCGCTGGAAATCGTGGACGGCCTGTTGTTGCATCCTTTAGTGGGCGAAACCAAACCCGACGACGTACCCGCGGATGTGCGCATGGCCACCTATCGGGTGGTCATTGAGAAGTACTTCCCCAAGGACCGGGTGCTGCTCTCTGTCTTCCCGGCTCCCATGCGCTACGCCGGTCCACGGGAAGCCATACTCCACGCCCTGGCCCGCAAGAACTACGGCTGCACCCATTTCATCGTGGGCCGAGACCACGCAGGGGTGGGGAATTACTACGGCACCTATGACGCCCAACGCATTTTTGATGAATTTCCACCTGAGGACATCGGCATCACACCCCTCTTTTTCGAGCACGCGTTCTACTGCTATGGGTGTAGCACCGTGGTGACTTCCAAGACCTGCCCCCACGACGAAAGTCAGCGTCTGCACCTCTCGGGAACCCAGGTGAGGGCCATGCTCCGCAGGGGCGAATCCCTTCCCCCTGAGTTCACCCGGCCCGAAGTCAACGAGATTTTGCTGTCTGCTTACCAAACGGTGAACACGGCCATGGCCCGGGGATAGCCGGACCCGATGCTTCGACGCCTGCCCCTGCTCCGAATTCCACCCCTGGTGCTGTTCTGGCTCGCGGCCATCGGGGTGAGCCTTCCCTTCCTGGTCGCGGCGTCCCGACTCTATCGCCCCGGCCTCCCTCTGGACGACGCCTGGATTTACCAGACCTTCGCCCGCACCTGGGTGCAGGCGGGCGTATGGGGTGCACGTCCGGACCAACCCGCGGCCGGCGCCACCGCCCCCCTCTGGGTCTGGCTCCTGATGCCCGGACAACTTTTGGGGACGCCCATGGCCCTCCTCTGGACCTGGGGCCTGGGATGTCTCCTGTTGGGTTCCCTGGCCTGGGCGGCCCACCATCGAGCACGAGAAGAGGGTCTTCCCCTCAGAGCCCCCCTCCTCCTCGGTGGGCTTATGCTCATGGAATGGCACCTGGTATGGGCGGCCCTCTCGGGCATGGAAACCCTGGCCTTCGCGCTGCTGGCCTGGTGGACCCTGTGGCTCCTGCAAAAGGAAAAGCCCTCCTGGGGCCTGATAGGCTGGCTCATTGGCCTGGGGGTGTGGATACGGCCGGAAGCCCTGCTGTTGCTCCTGGCCTGGGCATGGCGAACGGGATGGCTCCCCCGCCACCGGGACCGATGGCGGGCCCTTTTCCTCACGGGTTTCCCTCTGGCCGTGCTGGTGCTCCTCTACCTGCTCTTCCAGCTGGTCCTGACAGGCCAGCCCTGGCCCAACACCGCCCAGGCCAAAATGATGGAGTATGCGGCTTTACGAAATCAACCCTTAGGGCAACGTTGGCTGCGCCTGGCCTGGGCGCCTCTGGTCGGCCCGGCCCTGTTGCTCCTTCCATGGGCTGTAAAGGGCCTGAAATCCGCTTCCCGAGCGTGGGGCGATGTTTTGTGGATGGCGGCCCATATTACCCTCTATGCGCTCCAACTCCCCGCTCCCTACCAACATGGTCGGTACATCATGCCCATCCTGCCCGTGGTGCTGTGGTGGGGCGGTAAGGGCCTGATGGTCCCGGCCCGGGCCAACCCCAACGCCCCCACGTCTTCGAATCCCCGCTCGGTCTGGCAGCGACGATGGCGCCTCTTCCGCAACGGCTTGATCGCCCTGACTACGGTGGGCTTCTGGTTTCTGGGCGCCCGGGTCTACGCCCAGGACGTCGCCGTCATCGAAAGCGAAATGGTCGCGACGGCCCAATGGATTCGGGAGTATCTCCCTCCCGAGGAACCTGTCGCCGCCCACGACATCGGGGCTCTGGGGTACTACGCGCCCCAACCCCTGGTAGACCTGGCCGGGCTGTTGAACCCGGAGGTCATCCCCATCCTGCGAGATGCCCCCGCGCTGACCCAATATCTGGAAGTCCGTGGCATTCAATATCTGGTGCTCTTCCCCCACTGGTACGGCGCGGACTTCACCCGGTGTTCGGCGCCCCTCTATCGTACCCAGGGCTCCTTTGCCCCTCGACTGGGAGGGGAGAACATGGTCGTCTATCGCTGGCGTCCCTGTCCCCCGGGCCACCGATGACCCTGCAAACCGGCGGGAACGTCCCCAGGGTTTTTGCACGTTCTTACAAAACCAGGTCTTTTCAAGGTGATTGGCCACGTGACGCGCAGGCCTCCTCGGGCTCAGGACCGTGGGGAGAAGATAAATTTATGTGGGGCGGCGAAGCCGCCCCACATAAATTCTTTCTTCCTTATGGTCCTGAGCCCGGTT
>WFVP01000190.1 GCA_015491595.1 Anaerolineales bacterium | reverse complement strand
GGGGGACACCCTGGCGGGCATCGCGATGCGGTTCAATGTACCCCTGGACCTCTTGATGGAAGCCAACGGCATTGAGGACCCCAACTGGATTTCCGTGGGACGGGTGCTCACCATCCCCCCGCCGGTGCCCATTGGCCAGGCGCCCGAGCTCAAAATCCTCCCCGACGCGGAGCTGGTGTATGGCCCCTATGCGGGGCTGTTCGACGTCTACGGCTTCGTCCGGCAGGCCGGGGGTTACCTGGCGCACTACACCGAGGTGGTGGACGGGGAACTCATGGACGGCGCTTCCATCGTGCACCGGGTGGCCATCGAGTATTCGGTCAATCCCCGGCTGCTATTGGCCCTGCTGGAATTCCTGAGCGGGTGGGTGACCCAGTCGGACCCCCGCCCCGCGACCCGGACGTATCCGTTGGGTTTCGCAGACCCCCGTTACCAGGGGCTCTGGTCGCAACTCTCCTGGGCGGCCAATGAGCTCAACCGGGGGTATTACCTTTGGCGAGCAGGGGCCATAGGGGGCTTCTCCCTGGCCGACGGCAACTGGGTCCAGGCGCATCCGCAGGTGAATGCGGGTACGGCCGCGGTGCAGCGGTTCCTGGCCCTGCTGTTCGACTACCGGGCCTGGGAACGGGCGGTGGGACCCAACGGCCTGCTGGCCGTCTACCAGCGGCTCTTCGGGTGGCCCTTCGATTTCGCCTACGAGCCTCTGGTGCCTCCGGACCTCACCCCTCCGGTCCTGGCCCTTCCCTTCCCCGAAGGCGCGACGTGGTATTTCACCGGCGGTCCCCACGGCGCCTGGGGGACGGGTTCGCCCTGGGGCGGGGTGGACTTCGCGCCCGGCGACGGTCCCCTGGGATGCTATCTTTCCCCCTCCTGGACCACCGCGGCGGCCGATGGCCTGGTGGTGCGCAGTCAATACGGAGTGGTGGCCCTGGACTTGGACATGGACGGTTACGAGCAAACGGGTTGGGTGGTGGTGTACCTGCACGTAGACAGCCAGGATCGGGTGCCCGAGGGCGCGGTGGTGCAGCGGGGGGAACGCCTGGGGCATCCCTCCTGTGAAGGAGGGGTCTCCACCGGGACCCACATCCACCTGGCATGGAAGTACAATGGGCAGTGGATGGCGGCTTTCGGCGAGATCCCCATGGTGCTGTCGGGCTGGCGGGTGGAGAGCGAGGGACATCCCTACGATGGATGGCTGGTGCAGGGGGAGGAGCGTATTGAAGCCTGCGCCTGCCGCAAGCCCGAGAACGCGGTCTATCATGCGCCCACAGGGGAGGAAGGCCCATGACCCAAGACGCGCCTGCCCTGCCGGGAAAGCCGGTGAGCGCTTCCCGTGTGACCCTGGCCCAACTTATGCAACCCCAGCACGCCAGTTACCTGGGCTTCGTCCACGGCGGCGAAATCATGCGCCTGATTGATGAGGTCGGCGCGCTGGCCTGTATGCGCCACGCCGGTCGCTATGTGGTGACCGTGGCCGTGGACCAAATCCACTTCAACGAACCCATCCGCATCGGGAACCTGGTCCTGTTGACCGCTGAGGTCTCGTATGTGGGACGCACTTCCATGGAGGTCGAGGTCCAGGTGGTGGCCGAAAATCCCCTGACCGGCGAACGGCGCCATACGAACACTGCGTACCTGGTCTACGTCGCCCTGGACGAGGAAGGGCGTCCCACGCCCGTGCCACCCTTGCTCCTGGAGAACGAACACCAGCGGCGGCGCTTTCAGGAAGCCCAGGAGCGCCGGGCTGTGCGTCTGGCCCGGCGGCGTCAGCGAAGGGTGACGCCCCTGCACGGGGACCCCGAAGGAGGTGATGGCTGATGTCTCCCGATTTCCCCAACGAAGAAGAGTGGGAACTCATCGACCCGGACGACCTGCCCGCGGTATTCCGCGGCCCGGAGACGGAAGGCACCCTGGTCACCAGCGTGCGTTCCCTGCGGGAGCTCATCCAGCGGGCCACCGGTCGCGCGGGTGATCGGGAAGCCCTGGAAGACGCCGGGCTGGCGGAGGTCCATCCCTTCCCCTTTCTGGCCCTGGTAGGGATGGAGCGGGTGCAGCAGGCCCTCATGCTGGCCGTCATCAATCCCCGGGTGGGCGGTGTGCTCCTGCTGGGGCCCCCG
>WFVP01000189.1 GCA_015491595.1 Anaerolineales bacterium | reverse complement strand
TCGCGCTGGCCTACATGCTGTTCCAGCGCCAGGAGGTGCGGGCTTAGGGGCCCTGTCCGCGTGGGTGCACGCAAAAGTTGCCAAAGATTTTGGTAAAAGGTCATGCCCGCTTTGGAAAAGGCACCCCAGCGTTTCGCATAGGCCTGACCAGGCCCTGGACCGCAAAAACGGCTGACGGCCGTCCGCAGACCGCGGTTGGCGAATTTTGGCCCTGTACCCGGTCAGCCCAATGCCCTCGCTTGGGGTAACAGGTATCGCGCTTCCAACGAAACGAAAACGGTCACCTGGACCAGAAGCGGTCCAGAATCTGCTGGGTGGAGGAAAAGGCCAGGGGTGGCAGCGGGTCCTCCGGCGCGAAGAAGGCCGCCCGGTCCGCGTCGTCGCCGGGATGCAACCTTCCCCGGCGGAGGGTTCCCCGATAGACCAGCAGGAGGTCCGCGCCCTGGGGATGTTCCCGTCCATAGAGCACGTCCAGAAGGGGGCCGATGTCCACCTCCAGGCCCGTCTCCTCCCGGCACTCCCGGGCCGCGGCTTCCCGGGGGTCCTCCCCGGCGTCCAGGAAGCCCGCGGGCAGGGTCCAGTGGCCCCTCTGGGGCTCCACTGCGCGACGCACCAGCAGCACCCGGCCCTGGGGGTCGGTCACCAGCACGGCCACGGCCACCTTCGGGTCGGCGAAGTAAACCCAACCGCACCGGGGACACACCGGCCGTTCCTTTCCGAAACGCACCTCCCGCACCACCGGCGTGCCACAGCGTATGCAGTAGCGGACGTGGGCGTCGTGCATGGGGGCTTCCTTCAAACAATGTGTGCAACGGCGAAGCCGTTGCACACATTGTCTCTATTTTCATCGGGGTCCGTTGAGGCGGGCCAGGACCACCTCTTGAATCCGGGCCTGAACTTCGTCCACCGAACCCGCGGTGGAAATCACCACCCAACGGTCCGGTTCCTCCGCGGCCATACGCAGGTAACCCTCCCGCACCCGTTGGTGGAAGGCTAAGGCCCGGGCGTCGAAGGAATTGAGGCCGCCCGTGCCGGCCCGACGTCGCAGGCCGGTTTCCACATCCACATCCAGCAGAAGGGTCAGGTGGGGGACCAGACCGCCCGTGGCCAGGTGATTTAGCATCCGGAGCTGGGCCACGTCCAGGCCCCGACCGTAACCCTGGTAGGCCAGGGTGGAATCTGTGTACCGGTCGCAGATGACCACTTTCCCCTGCGCCAGGGCCGGCCGGATGAGGGAATTGACGTGCTGGGCCCGGTCCGCGAGGAAGAGGAACACCTCGGCCCAGGGGTCCAGGACATCCCCGTACTCAAAGAGCACCTGTCGCACCTGGCGGCCCATCTCCGTGCCACCGGGCTCTCGCGTCCAGAGGACGTCGTATCCCCGGGCCTCCAGGAAGGCCGCCAGGGCCCGGCTCTGCACGCTCTTGCCGCTACCCTCCGGACCTTCAAAGGTGATGAAGAACCCCGTGCCCGGCCCTTCCGGGTTTGCAGGCGGCTTCGTGCTCACACCACCCGCCACCGCAGTTCTCCTCCCGTGAGCGCGGCCCACACCTCCTGGGCGATGTCCAGGGCCACCCGGGCCTGGGCCTCGCGGGTCTGGGCCGCGACGTGGGGCGTGGCCACCACCCGGGGATGGGTGACCAAAGGCGTCGCGCCCGGCGGCTCCTGGGCGAAGACGTCCAGCCCGGCACCATACACTCGACCCGACTCCAGGGCCTCCAGGAGCGCTTCCTCGTCCACCACGCCCCCGCGCGCGGTACACAGCAGAATCACCCCCTCCTTCATGCGGGCAAAGGCATCCCGGCCTACCAGGCCTCGGGTCTCCTCGGTCAGGGGTACGTGCACGCTGACCACGTCCGCGCGGGCGTACAGGTCCTCCAGTGAGGCCATGGGCTCCGCGCCCCGTTCCCGGATGGCTTCGGGGTTCAGATAGGGGTCGTAGGCCACCACCTGCATGCCCAGGCCCCGGGCCCGCCGGGCCACGGCCGCGCCGATGCGCCCGATGCCGATGAGGCCCAGGGTGCGGCCCGCGAGCTCGATGCCCATGAAGCGTTTCTTTTCCCAGCGGCCCTGCTTCATGCTCGCGTCGGCCTGGGGGATGCTGCGGGCCACGGCGAAGAGCAGGGCGATGGTGTGTTCGGCCACGGCCTCGGTGGTGGCCTGGGGCGCGTTCACCACGATGACCCCTCGCGCTCGCGCGGCCTCCAGGTCGATGTTGTCCACGCCCACACCCGCGCGGCCCACCACCTTCAGGTTGGGCATCCGGCTCAGGAAGTCTCGAGTCACCTTGGTGCGGCTGCGCACGATGAGGGCGTCCAGTTGGGCCGGGTCCTTCAGGGCCGCGTCTTCCACCAACACCCGCGCACCCCGGTCCTCCAACCAGCGCCGTCCGGATTCATGGATGGCGTCGGCAATGCCGATGGTCCACGACATGGGCATCCTCCTTCAGAAGGCCGGATGGTACTCGCCCCATACCTCCCGCAACACCCGGCAGATTTCCCCTAAGGTCACGTGGTGCTCCACGGCTTCGATGAACAGGGGCATGAGTTCGGCATGGGGGTCCCGGGCGGCCTGTTCGATGCGGGTGAGCAACTCGCTCACCTTCTGGTTGTCCCGTCGGGACCGCAGTTCGGCCAGGCGGCGGCGCTGTTCCTCCTCGATGGCCGGGTCCACTTTGAGGGCTTCCAGTTCGGGCTGGTCTTCTTCCATCTGGAACGCGTTGACGCCCACGATGATTTGCTCGCCCGATTCCACGGCCTGCTGATAGCGATAGGCGGCCTCGTGGATTTCCTGCTGGATGTACCCCCGTTCGATGGCCGTGAGCATCCCACCCCATTCCTCGATGCGTCGGAAGTAATCCCACACCCGGCGCTCGATTTCGTCGGTGAGGTATTCCACGTAGTAGGAACCCGCCAGGGGGTCCACCGTATCCGCCACGCCGCTCTCGTAGGCGATGATTTGCTGGGTCCGCAGGGCGATGCGCGCGGACTTCTCCGTGGGCAGCCACAGGGCCTCGTCCATGGCGTTGGTGTGCAGGGACTGGGTGCCCCCCAGCACCGCGGCCAGGGCCTGCAGGGTCACCCGCACGATGTTGTTCTCTGGCTGCTGGGCCGTGAGGGTGGAACCCGCGGTCTGGGTGTGGAAGCGCAGCATCCACGAGCGGGGATTCCTGGCCCCGAATTTCTCCCGCATGATGCGGGCCCAGATGCGCCGCGCGGTCCGGAACTTGGCGATTTCCTCAAAGAAGTTGTTGTGGGCGTTGAAGAAGAAGGACAGCCGGGGCGCGAAGGCGTCCACGTCCAGTCCCGCGTCCAGGGCAGCCTGCACGTAGGTCATGGCGTTGGCCAGGGTGAAGGCCACTTCCTGTACCGCGGTGGCGCCGGCCTCCCGGATGTGGTAACCCGAAATGCTGATGGTGTTCCACTTGGGCACCTCCCGGGCCCCGAAGCGGAAGGTATCCGTGATGAGGCGCATGGAGGGCTTGGGGGGAAAGATGTACGTCCCCCGGGCGATGTATTCCTTCAGGATGTCGTTCTGGATGGTTCCCCGGAGGTTCCTGATATCCGCGCCCTGCTTTTTGGCCACCGCGATGTACATGGCCCAGAGAATGGCCGCGGGCGCGTTGATGGTCATGCTGGTGGAGACCCGCTCCAGGGGAATGCCCCGGAACAGGCGCTCCATGTCTTCGAGGGAGGAAATCGAGACCCCCACCTTGCCCACCTCGCCGTGGGCCAGGGGGTCGTCGGCATCGTAGCCCAGTTGGGTGGGCAGGTCGAAGGCTACGGAAAGGCCCGTCTGTCCCTGTTGGAGCAGGTAATGGAAGCGCCGGTTGGTTTCCTCCGCGGTTCCAAAGCCCGCGTACTGGCGCATGGTCCAGAGCCGGCCCCGGTACATGGTGGGGTACACGCCCCGGGTGAAGGGGTACTGGCCGGGAAAGCCCAGTTTCTCCAGGTAATCGGGGTCCTCCCGCTGGGGAACGAGGAAGCGGGGCACGGGAATATCGGAATGGGTGCGAAACTCGGTCCGGCGTTCCGGCGCCTTCTGGAGGAAGGGCTGCAGTACCTTCTCTTCCCACAGGCGGTAGACTTCCCGAAGCCATGCAGGCACGGACATGATGGTCCTCCCGGTCCGGTGTTCGACGGTTCTGCCCTAAATCTACCGCACTTTGGGGGAGGTGGCAAAGAGGGAAGGGGGAGTGTTCAAAAATATGGGGCACCTTTCACCCCCATATTTATTCCATGAAGAGAACGGTCCAGGTTTCGCGTAGACCTGACCGGGCACGGGACCCCAGGGGGAAAGAAATCATGTTCGTGCAGCGGCTCCGCCGCTGCACGAACATGATCTTCTCCTCCCGGCGGTTCGGGGCCTGGTCAGGCCTGCGCGAAAGACATGGGGTGCAGGGTTTTTCACTGTTCTAACAGAAGGG
>WFVP01000188.1 GCA_015491595.1 Anaerolineales bacterium | reverse complement strand
TTTCTCCCCCCTCTACCTGGGACACGGACGGTCTGGCAGGGTTGGAAATGGATTCGCACCACCATGGTTATCCTCAAAGAAGTGCCCCTTTCCCCTCGCCAATGGGCTTGGCTGGGGCTTACATGGCTCGGAACCGGGCTGCTCGTGACCCTCTCCGCGCTGGCCTTGGATTACGTGCTCTTCGCCCTTTATCGCCGCGTTCGAGCGCGATTTGGGGCGTAGCCCGTTTCCGCCAACACGGTGGGGCAAAATCCCTGAACAAAGGAGGCGCTTATGGCCGAGCAACGCGAACTGGTCGCCTATACGCTGGAGGACGGCGGTGAGATTTGGGTGGAGGTGGCGCTGCCCTCCCCGACCGGGATGGTGCCCGCGGGACGCGGAACCAAGGCCGCGGCCAGGGTCAAACGCTCCTTCAGCAAGGCTTTGGAAAGCCTGCGTCCTGCCGCGCAGGCGGTCATTGACAAACTGCGCGCGTTGAGCGACCCGCCCGATGAGATTACCGTTGAGTTCGGCCTCAAACTGGGGGGCAAGACCGGCGCCATTCTGGCGGCTTCCAGCATGGAGGCCAACTACAAGGTCACCCTGACCTGGAAACGAAGCGAAGAGTAGCCTTTATAGGTTTGACCGGGGTCCGGCACCAAAATCCGCCGGCTGTCGGCCGACGGCCGACAGCCCTTTCCTGCGGTCCAGCAGGCGTTTTTCATGTTCTACCAGAGGCTGTTGCAAAGGCGCATGTCCGCGTTGTTGGCGTAGGCCTGACCCGGTACGGGACCGAAGGAGGGAAGAGATAAAACACGCAAAGGGATGCCTTGTGCTTTCACCGTTGGCCGAAATACCTGGTGAGTCCACCCAGCCTGTTACCCCAGTCGAGGACATTGGGCTGACCGGGTACAGGACCAAAATTCGCTGACCGCCGCCAGCCGTTTTCGTCCCGTGCCCGGTTAGAACTACCCAATCGTTTCTTACATCCACACCCGCCTACTAAGCTGAAACAGTCACACATTTGCATGCGCCAGCCCGGTAACGGTGGGCCTGGTGGTACAATCGAAAAAAACCCGGGGAGGTCAAAACCATGGAAACCTTGCAAGGATGGCTTACATCCCAGGACTGGAACTGGGTCCTTCTGTTCCTGGCGCTCATCGGGGCCTGGGTACTGATACGGCTGGTGTTCCGGCTCACGGTGAAGATTTTCTTCATCGGTTGCAGCACCCTGCTGGTCCTGGCCATCCTGGTCTTCGTGCTACGGTTCATCCATGTCCTACCCTGAACTTCCTCCCGTCGAAACCCGCATCGGCCCGCTCCTGCTCGCCCGGGGCTGGTGGCTGGCTGTGGCGGAGTCTTGCACAGGGGGGCTTTTGGGCCATCGGATTACCAATGTCCCGGGCGCGTCGGCGTACTTCCGGGGCGGGGTCATCGCCTACGCCAACGAAGTGAAGATGCACCTGCTGGGTGTGCCGGAGGAAGTCCTCCTGGAATACGGCGCCGTAAGCGAACCCACGGTACGGGCCATGGCCTGGGGCGTGAAGGAGCGCCTGCAGGCCGATGTGGCCCTGGCCATCAGCGGAATTGCCGGGCCCACAGGGGGAACTCCGGAGAAGCCCGTCGGAACCACCTGGATTGCCCTGGCCACGCCCGAGGGCATCCAGGCCCGGCGCTACCGTTTCACCGGCTCCCGGGAAGAGAACAAGTGGCAGGCCACAGAAGCCGCGCTGCAATGGCTGCTGGATGTCCTCCAGGAGGCCCGACCCCTGGAATAACCTATCGGTAGGGAGTGGGCGGTGAGCAGACAGCCGATAGCGGAGCGCCGACACACCGACCGCTGACCGCCGACCACCGACCGCGGATATCATCCCATCCTGCCCCAAATTCGGGTATAATGCGGGCAAATTTTCCAGGGACCCAGGAGGATGCCATGGAACCCAGGCCCATTCCCGTGGATGTGCTCATCACCAACGCCATCGTGCTCACCATGGACCCGGACTGGAACAAGTACGAGCCCGGTGCTGTGGCCGTGCGCGGGATGGAGATTGTGGACGTGGGCCCCGCGGCGGACCTGGAGGCCCGATACACGGCCAAGGAGACAGTGGACGCCCGGGGCAAGGTCCTGATGCCCGGCCTGGTGAACGCGCACACCCACGTGCCCATGACCCTGTTACGGGGCCTGGCCGATGACCTGCGCCTGGATGTGTGGCTCCTGGGCTACATGATGCCCGTAGAACGGGAGTTCGTTTCCCCCGATTTCGTGCGATTAGGCACCTTGCTGGCCGCGGCCGAACTCATCCGCAGCGGCGTGACTTCCTTCGCCGACATGTATTACTTCGAGGACCACGTGGCCCAGGCCACAGCGGAAGCAGGCATGCGGGCCGTATGCGGCCAGACGGTGCTCAAATTTCCTTCCCCCGATGCCTCCAGTTTCGAAGAAGGGCTGGAACTGGCCGAAGCCTTCATCCAAAAGTGGAAAGGGCATGAACTCATCGAGCCGGCCATCGCCCCCCACGCCCCTTACACCTGCACCGATGAAATCCTCCAGCTTTCGACCCAAATTGCCCTCAAGTACGACGTTCCCCTCCACATTCATCTGGCCGAAACCGCCCAGGAAGTGGCCAACATGCGGGCCGAGCGAAACATGCCCGTCATTCCCTACGTGAAGAAGCAGGGCCTGCTGGAGGCCAAGGTCATCGCCGCGCACTGTGTACACATTGACGAAGGGGAAATGCACACCCTCAAGCACTACGGCGCGGGCGTGGCCCACAACCCCTCTTCGAACCTGAAACTGGCTTCGGGCATCGCGCCCGTGGCGAAAATGCTGGAGGTAGGCGTCTACGTGGGCATCGGAACGGACGGTCCGGCCTCCAACAACGACCTGGACATGTTCGAAGAGCTGCGCCTGGCGGCCCTCCTGGCCAAGGGTGCTACGGGGGACCCCACCGTCCTCCCCGCGGCGACCGTGCTCCTCATGGCCACCCGCATGGGTGCCCGCGCCATCCATCTGGACCACCTCACCGGCTCCCTGGAACCGGGTAAGCGGGCCGACCTCATCCTGGTGGACATCTCCCCCGTCCACAACCAACCCCGCTTCCTGCGGGATCCCAACGGCATTTACGCCCAACTGGTCTACGCGTCCAAGTCCACCGACGTAACCGATGTCATGGTCAACGGCCGCTGGTTGATGCGGGACCGGCGCCTCCTGACGGTGAACGAAGAGGAACTTCTGGCCGAAGCCCAGGCCATGGCCCGACGCATTGACCATTTCCTCATCCAACGGGAGCAATCCGTATACGCGAAACTCGTGGCTTTGGGACAGGCCCAGGAAGAGGAGAGCTACGAAGTCCAGGTCAAGGTCCCTGTGGACCATCCGGAAGCGGTCATGGAGACCCTGCTCCACCATCCCGATATCGAAGTGGTGTACAGCCGCCATTACCATCAGTACGACGTGTACTTCCGCTTCAACGACCAGGAAGGCAGCATCCTGCGCTACCGGGAGGACATCTTCCTGGAGCCCAAGGAACGGGCGCAACAGGCCCGATACCGGCTCACCCTCCTGGGGCCTTCACGAGAACGGGAATACCCTCGTGCCATCTGGCTCTCTCGCAGCCGATATCTGGCCCCCGCGACCCACAGTTTGCGTTTCTACCGAGAATACTTCCGGCCCGAAGAGGAGATTGAGGTCGAAAAAGAGCGTCGGCGCTGGAAGATTCGTTATCTGGACACGGAGTTCTTCGTGAACCTGGACCGGGTGGAACGCCCGCCCCTGGGTGCCTTCTTGGAAATCAAGGCCCGTACCTGGAGCGCGCGCGACGCCCAACACAAAGCCACCCTCATCCAGGACCTGTTACGTATCCTGGGTTTGGGGGATGCGGAGCCTGTGCGGGAGGAATACTGGCAGTTGGCGCAGGTTTACGAAGAAGGAGAACGCAAATCCTCCAAAAAGCGCACCACTTCGCTGACAAAGGAGGACCAGGAATAGCCGTTGGCGCTGAGACGCTCGGCGAACTGCAGGCTGATCCAGCGGTCGGTTCCGATGCGCCCCCAGGGGGCGTACTGGCCCTCGTTGACCACTTCGTAGACGTACACGATGTCGCCCCAGCGCAGACCCCCCACCACCGGGTAATCCACGCCGGGCCCTTTGCGCACCCGCAAGGAGGCCACGGTCACCCGGTAAGGGATGCCCTGCTCCACGGGGGGCGTCGGGCCGGGTTCGCCTTCCACGGGAATGCCGGAGACCAGATACTCCAGGCGGTTCAGACGCCACCAGACCATGTCGGCCTGATTCATGCCCGCGAAGGTGAACAGGTCTTTGAGGGAACCGTTGAAGCGGTTGCGGTCGATGTTCCGGGGATACCCCGGAACCCGACCCTTGCTGGTATACTGCCAGAAGGTCCAGGTGTCCCAGCCCTCCGGCAGGGAAGGTTCGGGGGATTCGGTGTAATGGGCAATCCACAAGGGCCAGGTGCGCGGAGGTTGACCCAGAAGGCGGGCGAACCCCGGCGAGGTGTACAGGATGGGCGTCCGACCAAAACGCCGTTCGATTTCGTCCATACAGGCCGCCACCCGGTCCCAGGTGGTCCGTCGGCGCTCCACATCCAAGACCGGCGGCAGTTCGCCCAGGTCGCCCGTGGCGGCCACGGTGTTGTAAAAGGTCTCCGCCTGTTGCACCGGGTCCACGTTGGGCCGGAAGAAATGATAGGCCCCCCGCAACACCAACCCCCGGCTTTCCCGCCAGTGCCGATCGAATTTCGGGTCTTCCCACATCCCTTCCGAAGCTTTGATGAAGGCAAACCAGATGCCCCCACGGGCCACCATCAACCAGTCCA
>WFVP01000187.1 GCA_015491595.1 Anaerolineales bacterium | reverse complement strand
GGAAGCCCCAGGCTTCCATCCCCACGGCCCAGACACTCCACGTCCAGGCCGCGCGCCACGCGGGGAGTTCTTCCCGGAGGGAGCGAAACCACAAGCCCAAAGCCACCACCAGAAAAGCCCCACCCAACAGGCGCGCGGCATGATAGACCACGGGAATGGGCACATGGAGGATGCGGGCCAGGTGTCCCAGAGCCAGGTGGAAGACGAACAGATACGCCGTGGGTTCGGCGTCCGCGGTATAAGGCAGGCGAAAACGCCAGGCGCCATGGTAGCCCTGTTGCATTTTGGCGAAATAGGAGAGCCCGTCGTAGAGGTTGTAAATCAGCCCCACGAAAACCCGTCCCTGCCATTGTCCGATGAGGTACAGGACCGCGTAGGGCAACAGCGTGACCAGCCACAACGTCACCACCAATCCCATGGCCTGGCGTCGGAAAGGAGAAGCCCTCGGCATGATTTCTGGACCTCACAAACCCAACCTGAGGAATCTTTGGTTGCAAAGATGGGTATACTTATTTACATCCTGCCCTGGGAGTCCGGCCATGAGCAAACCCACCTATGATCTCCTCACCATGGGCCGTTCGTCCATTGACCTGTACTCCCTGGACGTAGGCAAGCCCTTTGTGGAAATCACCAGATTCGCGGCCTATGTTGGAGGCTCGCCCACCAACATCGCGGTCGGTGCCCGGCGCCTGGGCTTGCGCACCGCCTTGCTCACCGCGGTGGGAGAGGACCCCGTAGGGGATTTTATCCTCCACTTCCTGGAAAAGGAAGGCGTGGAGACGCGATTCATCCCCCGCAAATCCCATGCCCGCAGTAGCGCGGTGGTATTGGGCATCGAACCCCCGGACAAGTTTCCCCTGGTCTTCTACCGGGACAACGCGGCCGACATCTACCTCACCATCGACGACGTGCTCCGGGCCCCCATCGCCGACTGCCGGGCCTTCGAATTCGCGGGCACCAACCTGAGCCGGGAACCCAGCGCCAGCGCAACCCTGTTCGCCGCGGAACAGGCCAAGCGGGCCGGCGCGACCGTCTTCATGGACCTGGACTTCCGCGCCGACCAGTGGCACGACCCTCGGGCTTACGGCGTCATGGTGCGGGCTGCCTTGCCCCTGGTGGACATCGCCATCGGTACGGAAGAGGAAGTGCTGGCCGCGGTCCTACAGGACCCTTCCCAGGTGGCCATCCACGATGCCACCATCACCGCACCCGAGATTCGGGGCGACCTGAACGCGGCCATCCGGGAAATTCTGGACCGGGGTCCCCAAGTGCTGGTGGTCAAGCAGGGGGCCAAGGGCGTCACCGTGTACCCCCGGGAAGGCGAACCCATCCCCGTCCCCGGATTCCCCGTGGAGGTCTACAACGTCCTGGGCGCGGGAGATGCCTTTGCCGCGGGCTTCATTTTCGGCGTGCTCCAGGGCTGGGACTGGTACAAGGCCGCCCGTCTGGGCAACGCATGTGGCGCCATCGTGGTCACCCGGCACGGCTGCGCCAACTTCATGCCTTACTATGAGGAAGTCATGGCCTTCATCGAGGAACGAGGCGGATTCTGAATGGTCGAAGGTCGAGGGTCGTCGATCGTCGTCCGTCGATCGTCGATTGTAGGTGGTCGTTGGTCAATAGTCGATGATCGATGGTTGGGTAGGAAGCGCACAGAGCACTGCTGACCGCCGACTGCAGACAGCGCACCTTCCGGAGGGAAACGTATGGAGAACAAAACCCTGTCCTGTCCCGAATGCGGGCCGCTTTTTGGCGTGGTGATGCTCCTCAGCGCACTCTGGGACCTGGTGGCCGCAGGTCTTCTCTTTCTGGGCATCGTGAGTTGGGGTCTCCTGGGCCTGTTGTGCGCGCCCCTGCCCATGCTGGTCCTCCTGGGTTTGTGGCTCAAGTTATGGGTAGCCGCGCGACTGCTCAAGCCATTACGGGAACGCTATCCCAAGGCCTTCCCGCCCATGAGCCGCGCGTTTTTCTACGGCATCCTGGGCTACACCGGCTTCTCCATTCTGTGGGGCAATCTCTTCGGGCTCCTGGCGGTGATTCTCTTCTTCGCCAGCAACCTCTATCGGGACCCGGAAGCCATGGCGTTGGTGTTGTTCGAGGCCGAAGAAACGGCGACCACGACCGAGGGTTAACCGAGTAATGAACATGACCTCAACGGGATGGACCGCCGCGCTGAGCATCCTTCTCGCGCTGGCCAAGGCCCGGGTGGACTGGGGTCGATGGTCGTAAGTCGTTGGTCGTTGGTTGGCAGTTTTAACGACGTGTTTCCCACACAACCGACGATCAACATTGACCATCGACCATTGACCATCGACCAACCATCAGGAGGTGTCCCATGGCTCGCACGATTCGCCTTACCATGGCGCAGGCTCTCATTCGATTTCTCAAAAACCAGTATGTGGAACGGGATGGCCGGGTTATCCCCTTCTTCGCGGGCGTCTTCGGCATCTTCGGCCACGGCAATGTAGCGGGTATCGGCCAGGCGCTGCAGGAGCATCCTGACTTTCCCTACTACCAGGCTCGTAACGAGCAGGCCATGGTCCATCTGGCGGCGGCCTTCGCCAAGATGAGCAACCGCCTGCGCACCTTCGCCTGCACCTCTTCCATCGGCCCCGGCGCGACGAACATGGTCACCGCGGCCGCGGGAGCGACCATCAACCGGGTTCCGGTGCTCCTGCTTCCCGGAGACATCTTCGCCCGCCGTAACGTCGCGCCCGTGCTCCAGCAACTGGAACAGCCCTATACGCAAGACATCTCCGTCAACGACGCGTTCCGGGCCGTGTCCCGCTACTGGGACCGCATCTACCGCCCCGAACAACTGCTCTACGCCCTGCCCGAAGCCATGCGGGTGCTTACCTCACCCGCGGACACCGGCGCGGTCACCCTGGCCCTGCCCCAGGACGTCCAGGCCGAGGCCTTCGACTACCCCGAGCACTTCTTCGAGAAGCGGGTCTGGACCATCCCCCGACCCCGGCCCGACGAGACCCTGTTCCGCCGCGCGGTGGAGATGATTCGCCAGGCCAAGCGTCCTCTCATCATCGCGGGTGGCGGCGTGATTTACAGCGAAGCCACCGAGGTCCTGCGGCGCTTCGTGGAGCAGACGGGCATCCCCGTGGGCGAAACCCAGGCCGGCAAGGGCTCCCTGCGCTACGACCACCCCTTCAACCTGGGGGCCATCGGCGTTACGGGCACCTTCGCGGCCAACACCATCGCCCGGGACGCGGACCTGGTCATCGGCATTGGCACCCGCTATACGGACTTCACCACCGCGTCCAAGACCCTGTTCCAGAACCCAGAAGTGCGCTTCATCAACATCAACGTGGCCGAATTCGATGCTTTCAAGATGCGAGCCCTGCCCCTGGTGGCCGACGCCCGGGTGGTGCTGGAAATGCTTCTGGAAGCCCTGTCCGACTACCGAACGGACGAAGCCTACCAGGCCCAGGTCAAGCGACTCCATGACGAATGGGACGCGGAGGTCGAGCGCCTGTACAACGTACAACACGGTCCTCCTTTGGCCCAGAGCGCGGTCATCGGTGCGGTGAATCGGGCCGCGGGGGAGAAGGGCGTGGTCATCTGCGCCGCAGGCAGCCTGCCCGGCGACCTGCACAAACTCTGGCGGGCCCGGGACCCCAAGTCCTATCACCTGGAGTACGGCTATTCCTGCATGGGATACGAAATTCCCGGCGGCATCGGCGTGAAGATGGCTGCGCCCGACCGGGACGTCTTCGTCATGGTGGGGGATGGCTCCTATCTGATGATGCCTACCGAAATCGTCACCGCGGTACAGGAAGGCATCCCCATTACCATCGTGCTCCTGGACAACCACGGCTTCTCCAGCATTGGCGGCCTGTCCCAGTCCATCGGGAGTGGCGGCTTCGGTACCCATTACCGGTTCCGGAATCCGCAAACCGGCCAACTGGACGGTGACGTACTGCCCATCGACTACGTGGCCAACGCGCGCAGCCTGGGCGCGCACGCGGTCCGGGCCAACACCATTGAGGAACTGGAAGCCGCGCTGGAAGAAGCCAAGAAGGCCGACCGGGTCACGGTCATCGTGGTGGAAGTGGACCGGGAGAAGCGGGTGCCGGGCTATGCCTGGTGGGACGTTCCCATCGCAGAAGTGTCTACCATGGAGAGCGTGCGGAAGGCTCGGGCGGAGTACGAGAAACACGTGAAAGAAGAGCGCCACTT
>WFVP01000186.1 GCA_015491595.1 Anaerolineales bacterium | reverse complement strand
GATGGAGGCTGCACCCCAGGTTGAGCAAAAGACACCCCCTCTACATGGCCCGGCCCAGCAATTCCTGCGCCAGGGCCTTCAAGGCTTCCCCCGGTCGGGGCAGGGGTTGGGCCGCGTCCAGGGCCGCCAGGGCTTCCCGGGTCAGCCTCGCGGCCTGCTCGCGAACGAAGGTCCTGGCCCCGGTGGCCGCCAGGTCCCGGGCCACCTGAGGGGCCTCGTCCGGCGTAATGGGGCCTTCCCGCCACCGGCGGGCAAAGGCGCTTTCGGGTTGTTGCAGGCCGTACAGCACCGGGAGGGTCTTCTTCCCCGCGATGAGGTCGTCCGCGGCGGACTTCCCCGTCTTGGCCGGGTCGCCCCAGATGCCCAGGTAGTCGTCCCAGACCTGGAAGGCCAGGCCCAGGGTCTCGCCGAAGCGCCGGAAGGCCTCCCGACGCTGGGCCTCGGCCCCGGCCAGCAGCGCGCCCACCTCGGCGGCCGCGGCCAGAAGGGCGCCCGTCTTCCCCCGAATCATGGTCATGTACTCCTCCACGGTGACCGCGCTCCGGGTCTCGAAGGACAGGTCCAGCACCTGCCCCTGGACCAGGGCCACACAGGCCTGGGCCAGCACCCGCATGGCCTCCAGCGCCCGTTGGGGGCCGAAGGCCTCCTGCAGGGGCGCCATGACTGCAAAGGCCTGGGCGAAAAGCGCGTCCCCCGCGTTGATGGCCTGGGCCTTCCCCCATCGGGCCCACACCGTGGGACGTCCCCGGCGGGTTTCGCTGCGGTCCTGGATGTCGTCGTGGATGAGGGAGAAATTGTGGATGAGTTCCACGGCCACCGCGGCGGGCAGGGCTTGCTGCCATCGGCCTCCCGCGGCTTCGTGGACCAGAAGAAGGAGGAAGGGGCGCACCCGTTTCCCCTTTTTCGCCGCGGCGTCCCGCCAGCCGAAGTGGTGTTCCACCATGTCGAACAGCAGGGCGGCGGGATGGGCCTGCCAGGGGGTCACGGCTTCCCGGAGGGCATCCTCCAGGGCCGGCAGGAAGGACGCTCGATAGGCGGTGAGGGGGGAAGAGGTCATGGTTCCACCTTGCGTAAAGGGGCCTGTCGCAGGGCTTCCAGATTCCGGGCGCCCACCGCGAACATAGCCACCCGCAGTTGTGCATGCAGCAAACGTAGTTCCTTGAGTACGGCCTCCGCAGAGTGCACGGCGGCCCGCAGCAAGGGACCCGCGAAGCCGCCCAGGGTGGCGCCTAGCGCGAGGACCTTGGCCAAGTCCACCCCGGTGCGCAACCCGCCCGAAGCGAAGACGGGGAGGTGGGGCACGGCCTCCCGCACCTGCACCAGGCTTTCCGCGGTGGGGATGCCCCAATCCACGAACACCGCGGCCAGACGGGCGTGCCAGTCGTCGGGCGCGCGATACATTTCCACCTGGCTCCAGGAGGTTCCCCCGGCTCCGGCCACGTCGATGGCCGCCACGCCGGCGTCGGCCAGCATCCGGGCCACCCGGCCGGAAATCCCCCACCCCACTTCCTTCACGATGACAGGCACATCCAGCGCCCGACAGACCGCTTCAATCTTCCTCAGCAGCCCGGCAAAACGGGTCTCGCCCTCGGGTTGCAGGGCTTCCTGCAAGGGGTTCAGATGGAGAATCAAACCATCGGCCTGAATCATGTCCACGGCCCGGCGGCAGTGGTCCACGGTGTACCCGTAGTTGAGCTGCACCGCGCCCAGGTTGGCGAAGAGGAGGATGTCCGGCGCCCAGGACCGCACCTGAAAGGTGGAGGCGCGCTCGGGGTGCTCCAGGGCCACCCGCTGGGACCCCACCCCCATGGCCACGCCCATGGCCTGGGCGGCTTCGGCCAGGTGCCGGTTCACCCGTGCGGCTTCCTCGGTGCCGCCGGTCATGGAGGAAATCAGAATGGGGGCGTCCAGGGTTTTGCCAAAGACCTGGGTTCGGGTATCCACATCCTCCAGGTTGATTTCGGGGAGGGCCTGGTGTTCAAAGCGGTACCTTTCCAACCCGGTGGTGAGTCGAGAACGGACGTCTTCCTCCAGGTTGATGCGGATGTGGTCGGCTTTTCGTTCCGTAAGAGGCGTAACTTTTGCCATGGGTCGGTGTTACCTGAATACGGCAAACATCTTATCAGGGATGCTCGCCCGCTGTCAAATGAGGCCAACCCTATTGTAAGGAGAGGGACGTATGACCGAACAGGAAATTTTCGAGAAAATCAAGTCCATCGTGGTGGAATTGCTGGGGGTCGACGAATCCAAGGTCACCATGGACGCTCGTTTTCGGGAGGACCTGGAGGCCGATTCCCTGGACCTGGTGGAGCTCATCATGGAGCTGGAATCGGCTTTTGGCGCGGAAATTTCCGATGAGGAAGCCCAGCAGATTTCCACCGTGGGCGAGGCCGTGCAGTACATCCTGGAGCGGATGCAGCAACAGGTGTAATTTTCGAACTCCGAGCACGAAGACAGATGGTTGACGATGTGGGCGGCCGGGCCGCCCACATCGGTTTTCTTCGTTCCTCCCCCGGGTTTCATGGTAAAATAGCGGGCGCCCGGCAGTGCCGGGACTTTTCTTGTCTGCAACCGGTAGCAGGACGGCGAACAACCATCCTATGCCAGAGTCACGGAGGTGAGGACGCATGGTGCGCATTCGACTTCGACGCGTGGGGAAACGCAACCAGCCCAGCTACCGCATCGTGGCCGCGGACAGTCGGGTCAAGCGGGATGGCAAGTATCTGGAGATGCTGGGCTTTTACAACCCCCGCACGCATCCGCC
>WFVP01000185.1 GCA_015491595.1 Anaerolineales bacterium | reverse complement strand
TCCTCCGCGGGAACCGTTTCGTCATCACCAGCCGTATCGTGGGGTACCGGCAGGCACCCCTCAGTCATGAGTACGCGCATTTCGTCTTACGGGAAATGAACGACGACCAGATGCGCACCTTCGTGCGCCGATGGGTCCACGCCTATGAAGACGCTACCGCCCCGGACGACCCACCCGAAACCCGCAAGGCCCGGGCCGAAGCGGAAGCGCAACGCCTGCTCCAGGCCATCGCCCGGAACCCCGGGGTGCGCCGCCTGGCCTCCAACCCCTTTATGTTGCAAATCCTGGCTCTGATTCACCGTTCCCAGGCGCTCCTTCCCCAACGACGGGTCCACCTCTACAAAATCGCCGCCCGCACCCTCATCGAGCACTGGAACGTGGTGCGCGGGCTTCCCCCCGAGGCGCGCCTCAATCTCCAACAAGTGGAACGGGTGCTCGCCCATCTGGCCTTCTGGCTCCATCAAGAACGCCCGGGCGGCTTGGCCGCCCGCCAGGAGGTCCACCAACGCATCACCCAGGCCTTGCAGCAAGAGGGTGAAGGAAACGGCACCGGCGCGGCCGCGTTCCACCTTCGGAATCTGGCGGAGGATTTCCTGCGCCGGGTCCGGGAGCAAACCGGACTTTTCGTGGAACGGGCGCCGGGGTACTTCGGCTTCGACCATTTAGCCTTCGAGGAGTATTTCGCGGCCCGGTTCTTGGTGCGCCTTCTGCTGGATACACGCAGCGCCCAACGGGAAAAGGGGTTGCGCTTCTTACGAGCCCATCTCCACGACCCCAACTGGCGGGAGCCTATCCTGTTGGCCCTGGGGTATATCGACCAGGAAGGTCTGCTTCCTGTGGACGATTTGGTGCGTACCGCCATCCTGGCCCAGGGAGAAGAGGCCCAACGCCTGGGGTTTCGGCCCAGCCCGTATGAGGACCTTCTGGGCCAGGATTACCTCTTCGCGCTCCAATGCCTGGCGGATGACATCCACCTCCCCGCGCTGCGGAAGCCCCTGCTCGGGCAACTCATTCAGGAATGGGTCTATCACAAGGGTCGGGGACGGTTTCGGGCCTATCGGGCCGCGCTGGCACGACGCCTGGTGGCCATGCAGGGTACCGCGGTCGGTATGGAGCTGGCCCGGACCTTCGCTCATCTCGCGCGGAACAACACCCATGCCCAGGCCCGTCAGGCCGCCCTGGAAGGACTGGAACACCTGAGGGCCACGCACCTTCTACGGGAACGCCGCAAAACCCCCCAACAGTCCGCCGAAGCCACGCCCACGGAAATTTTGCTTCGGGCAGGCACTGCGGAAGGGGTCACCGCCCTGGTCCAGGCCCTGGAGAGCGCCACCGACCCCCTGGCCCGCAAGGCCCTCATCCAAATCCTGGGGGAAAGCGGTTCCCGGCAGGCCCTGCCTCACCTCATCCAGGCCCTGCTCCGGGACCATGACTGGCGAGTGCGCACGGCAGCGGCCTGGGCACTGGGACGCATCGGTACGCCCCTGGCCGTTTCGCCTCTGGTTCAGGTCCTGAAACGAGACGCCGACGAGCGGGTACAGACCATGGCCCTTTGGGCCCTGGGGCGCATCGGCTCCCTGCGGGGAATGAACGCCCTTGTGGACGCCCTGCGACATGCTTCGCCCCGGATACGTCGAGCCGCGGCCGTGGCCCTGGGGACCATGGCCGTCCCCCAGGCCCTGACCTTCCTGGCCAGGGCCCTGGAAGGAGACGAGGACCCTCGCGTCCGAGAGGCCGCGGCCGAAAGCCTGGGGCATATCGGCTCTCGGGAAGCCCTGGACGTCCTACGCCGCGCCCTGGAGGACCCCGAACCCGGCGTGCGCCGGGCTGCGGCCTGGGCCCTGGGGCGCATCGGCGCGCCTTCGGCCGCCGAGCCCTTGCTGCGCCTTCTGGAAGGCGACGACGACTGGCGGGTGCGGGCTGCCGCGGCTTGGGCCCTGGGACGCCTCGGCGAACACCGCGCCACCGATGCCCTGGTCCGTCACCTGACCCAGGACGAAGCCGTCGCCGTGCGGGAAGCCGCGGCAGAAAGCCTGGGACGGCTGGGCGTGGCTGTGGGCGCCCTCATCCAGGTGCTGCACCAGGACTCCGATTGGCGGGTACGTCGGGCCGCAGCCCTGGCCCTGGGTTACCATTCGAAGGCCCCCCGGGCCCTTCCCGCGCTCATCCAGACCCTGCTCCGAGACGACAGCATGGCGGTGCGTCGAACGGCCACGGAATCCATCAGTCGCCTGATGACCTACCTGAAAGACGAACTCCCCCGGGAAACCCTGGCCCAGAAGATGGTCACCCACCTGCAGACCCAGAAGCATACCTCGCGCGCCGATGACCTCCATGCCGCCCTGTGGGCGTTGATGGTGCGGGAATAGGCGATTGAATGGCCTTGAATCAATATCCCATCCAAAAGCGGGATATGGTGTTGTACATGAATGCCCATCCCCCTGTTGCCTCATTTCTGGCGTTATCGTGAGCATATAACCCCAAGGCGAAGCCGGGGCAAATCACGACACCGCGGCCCGCTCTTCTTGGGCCAGCCACTGGGGCACATCTTCCAGTTTCAGGCTGAGGACCTGTGAAGCCCCATCGTCATCCAGGGTGATGCCGTACAGGACCTGGGCCGCCTGGACGGTCAACTGGTGGTGGGTGATGAGGATGAACTGGGTATCCTGACTGAACTCGTGGAGCACTTCCAGATAGCGTCCCACGTTGGACTCGTCCAGCATGGCGTCCACCTCGTCCAGGACGCAGAAGGGGGTGGGAGAAACCTTGAGGAGGGCAAAAATCAGCGCCACCGCGGTCAGACTGCGCTCACCGCCCGACAACAGGGCCAGCCGCTGGGTTCGTTTGCCAGGAAGTCGGACCTCGATGTCCACACCGGCCACCTCGTTGCTCTGGGAGGAATTGGGCACCAGCACCAGGCGGGCTTTCCCGCCGCCAAAGAGGCGGGTGAAAAGGGCCTGGAACTCTTTCTGCACCCGCTCGAACGTCCGGCGGAAGGTGCGCTCCATCAGGGTATCCAGCTCATCCACCAGTTTCATAAGGTCGGCTTCGGCCTTGCGCAAGTCGGCCACTTGCGTGCGCAGGAAGGTAATCCGCTGGTGGAGCTCTTCGTACTCCTGGAGGATTTCGGGCACCACCGGTCCCAAACGCTTCCACTTCTGACGCAGGGTGCGCACCTGCTCTTCCAGAGCCTCCAGGGAGACCTCTTCCGCCACCTGTTCGCCTTCTTCCTGGGTCAGCAGGCCCGGTAAGGGCTGCAAGCCCGCGTCCAGGGGCAACGTCGGAGAAAGCAGGCGCTCTTCCCGCACCCGGCGCAACACCGAGGCCCGGCGGGATTGCGCTCGCTGTAAGCGGAGCAGGGCTTCCTGATACAGCCGCTCCCGTTCCCGCACCACCTGACGGGCCTGCCATTCCTGCGAGCGCAGCGCCTCGTATCGGGCTTCGGCTTCCCGCAAGCGCTGGACCAAAGGTTCCCAGGCCTCCCGCAGGCGAGCGACCTCTCGCGCCCGTTCCTCCACCTGTTGCGCCTGGCGCTGCAGACGGCCTTCCCGTTCCCGGGCCTCCTGCTGCAGCGCCTCCCGACGACTCCGGGCCTCGTGCAAGGCCTGGGTCGCGGCGGCGAACATCTGACGGGCTTGTTCCAGACGGGACTGCGCCTGGACCATTTGCTGGCGCAGAGAGCGTTCTTGACGCTCCCAATACGCGACCTCGGCCAGCAGGTCGTCCAGGGTCAGGGTGCGCAACCGTTGCTCCAGATGGCGAACCCTCTCCTCGGCCTCGGTCAGATCCTTCCGCACGCCCTGGAGCGTCCCTTGCAAACGGGCGGCTTCTTCCTTCAAAGCCTGGACTTCCTCGCGGCGCTCCTGCCCGCGCTGCTCCTGTAGAGCCAGGGTCTGACGGACCTGTTCCCACGACCGACGCGCGGATTCCACAGCGCGCCGCGCCTCTTCCACGCGAGATTCCGCCTCATCGAGGGCCGTCTGAGCCTCGCCCAGGGCTTGCCGGGCCTGTTCCCAACGGGCCGTCAACGACCGGAGAACCTCCTCCGCCGCTTCACGCCGGGCTTGCAGGTCCTCCATACGGGCCTTCAGTTCCTCCCGTTCCCGGGTCCGCTGGAACAGGGCCCGCGCTTGCGCGCGACCCGCGGACACCGGCCCGCCGGGGTAGAACACCTGACCCTGCAGGGTCACCAGTACCACGTCCTCGGGGAGGCGCTCCCGCAGACGTCGAGCCGCGGCTTCGTTTCGCACCAGGCCGACCCAGCCCAAGAGCCATACCACCATCCCC
>WFVP01000184.1 GCA_015491595.1 Anaerolineales bacterium | reverse complement strand
GTCCAGGCCCTGGTGGAAGGACTGCGACCCTGGGCCGCGGAGCTGAACGTTCCGGATGGGCCTCGATTGCGTACCCTGCCCAACATCCATCACCTGGAGACACCTATTGAAGCCCGATTGACCCGGGGCGATGTGTTCACCCTGGTGGATGCCCTCCATCCTACTCCCGCCTTGGGGGGCTGGCCCAAGGCGCCAGCCTTGGCCTTCTTGCAGGCCGAAGAGCCCTTCGATCGAGGCTGGTACGCAGGTCCTCTGGGATACGTCACGCCCCATGGAAACGCGCGGGTCTACGTGGCCATTCGCGCGGCTCTGATTTGCAAGAATCACGCCTGGCTCTTTGCCGGGGCAGGCATCGTTTCCGGTTCCCATCCCACCCGTGAGTGGGCAGAAATTGACCTTAAGTTCCAGCCGATGATGGACGTCCTGGGGGTCGATCAGGCCGTGCACAGGGCCTGAAGGAGAACCGAAGGGGAACCGAAAGAGGGGAATGAACGGATGCAGCGGTGGTGAAGCCGCTGCATCCGTTCATTCCCCTTGACTTTTCTTTGTTGTACGGTATACTTTGCAGCACAAAGTACTTTGCAATGGGTAAAGTCGCTGAGGAGGAGACCTATGCGAGCGTTCTGGACGCTGTTCAAAACGGATTTGAAACTCTACCTTCGAGAACCCGCGGCCGTCTTCTTCACCCTGATGTTCCCCGTGCTCCTCGTCGTCATGGCCGGGTATTCCTTCGGCGCGGAGGTGGTGTTCACCTCGCCCGGCGGGCTGGAGGTCCGTATTCTGGATGTGATGCTCCCTGCAGTGCTGGTCATCGTCATGGCCACCCAGGGGCTGATGGGCGTGTACCCGACCATCACCTCCATGCGGGAAGGCGGGGCGCTCAAGTACTACCGCACCCATCCCATCCGGCCCGTGCACATCTTTGCCTCCCAGTTCGCGGTGGGCCTGGTCATGCTGGTCGCGGCCCTGGTGCTGGTGGTGGCCGCGGTGCAGGTCTTCTTCGGCCTGCGTTACGACGGCGACCTGCCCATGCTGGTTCTGGCCGGTCTGGTGATTTACGCCGCGTTCTTCACCATGGGCTTTGGCTTGGCCGGGGTGACCTCCTCCACGCGCGCGGCCCAGGCCCTGGGCAGCCTGCTTTTCTTCCCCATGATGTTCCTCTCCGGTAGTTTCGGCCCGCGAGAGGGTCTGCCGCCAGCCCTCAAGTTCCTCTCCGACCTGATGCCCATGACCCACGCCTCGGACCTGCTCACCGACCTGTGGTTTTCGGGGCCTCTTTCTTTGCAGGACGCCTGGCAGTTGCCCCTGCATTCCTTCAAAGGCACCGAATTCCTGGGGCGGGTGTGGTTCCCCCAGGTGACCGCGGGCCAGAGCCTGCTGTACCTGCTGGCGCTGACCCTGATTTTCGGCCTGCTTTCGGTGCGTGTGTTCCGGTGGGGGGAAGAAGAACGGCGTGCCCGGTCCGCTGCGCGCGGGGCCATGGCCCCGGTTTCTCAAGATGATTACGCCCTGGTGGTGGAGGGCCTGGTCAAGACCTATGGCGCGGTGCGGGCCGTGGACGGCCTTTCCTTCCGGGTGAAGCCGGGGGAAATCTTCGGCGTGCTGGGCCCCAACGGCGCGGGCAAGACCACCACGTTGGAATGCATCGAGGGTCTGCGCCGGCCCGATGCCGGTCGCATCCGGGTGCTGGGCCTGGACCCCAACGTCGATTACGACCGGTTGGTGTACCGCATTGGTGTGCAACTCCAGGAGGCCGCGCTTCCCTCCCGACTTAAGGTGCGGGAGGCCTTCGAACTCTTCGCCGCGTTCTACCCCCGCACCCAGCCGGCAGCGATGCTCCTGGAACGCCTGGGGCTGCAAGAGCAGGCGGAGACCTTCTTCGGAAGGCTTTCGGGCGGGCAGAAACAACGGGTCTTTGCCGCGCTGGCCCTGCTCAACGACCCCGAGGTGGTCTTCCTGGACGAAATCACCACCGGCCTGGATGCCCACATCCGGCGGGAAATCTGGACCTTCTTGCAGGAACTGCGCCGGCAGGGCAAGACCATCGTGCTCACCTCCCACTACCTGGAAGAAGCCCAGGCCCTGTGCGACCGCGTGGTGATTCTGGACCGGGGGAAAGCCGTAGCCCAGGGGCAGCCCCTGCAACTGGTGCAGGCCCTGGACTGGGCCTACCGGGTGGAAGTGGATCCCGCCTCGGATGAGGCGCTGCCTGCTCTGGAAGGCGTGCCCGGCGTGCGCCGCGCCTTTGTCCAGAACGGCACCCTGGTGCTGGAGATGGCCGATGCCGCGGCTCTGGAAGGCGTGCTGGCCGCACTGCGGGCCCAGGGTGTGGGCTATCGCGCGGTCCGGGCGCGCGCGGCCTCCCTGGAAGACGTGTTCTTGGTGTATACCAGTAGTCGGCGGTCAGCAGTGAGCGGTCAGCACTGAGCAGACAGCCGACTGCCGACCGCCGACTGCGGACTGCTGATGGCCGACCGCCGACCGCAGACAGCCGACCAGGAGGTAGAACCATGTCCCAAAAACCCGCGTCCCCCATCACGCCCGAAGAGGCACGGCAGGCCCTGGAACTCATCGAGAGCACCAGCCGGCAGATGCGACGCCTGGCCGCGTACGGCGGCATGCCCTATTTCCTCATTGTCTGGGGTATTGTATGGGTGGTGGGTTTCTCGGCGAATTATTTCGTCTCAGACCCCGGTACCCGGGGCATGATTTGGATGGTGCTGGACACCCTGGGCCTGCTGGGCACCGCGTACGTCGTCTGGCATATCCATAAGAGCGGCGTCCACTGGCCCATGGGCCCCACGCTGGGCTGGTTTTGGTTCGCCTGGATGGTATACGGCGCGCTGTTCGTGCACTTCGCCCAGGCTCAGGGTACACAACTGAGCATGTTGATCTCCCTGTGGGTGATGTTTGGATACGTCGTCAGCGGCCTGTTCTACCGCAGCCGTGTGCTCATCACGCTGGGCCTGGCCGTCACCGTGTTCATCGTGGTGGGGTATATGGCCCTGCCCGCGTATTTCGACCTGTGGATGGCCATGCTGGGCGGCGGGAGCCTGGTGGTCGCCGGGGTGTATATGCTGACGGCGTGGAGGTGAGATTTGGCCGAGTTCAACGCCTTGATTCACCAACCGGTGCGGTTGCGCATCATGGCCGCGTTGCATGCCCTGCCGCCGGAGGCGCGGCTGGAGTTCGGCCGCCTGCGGGAAATGCTGGACATCACCGACGGCAACCTGGCCAGCCATCTGCGTAAATTGGAGGATGCGGGTTACATTCAGGTGGAAAAGACCTTCGTGGGTCGCCGCCCCCGCACCTACATCGCCATCACCGAGGCCGGACGGCAGGCTTTTGAAGCGCATGTGGAGGCTTTGAAGGCTTTGCTCTCCTGGGAAGAGGAGGAATAAATCTGGGTCCGCTTTCCCTTTCAAAGGACCTTTCCTTTCTGAGAAGGGTTCGTAAGCATCCCTTCGCGTGGGCCTGACCGGGCCCAGGGCCCCGGCATGAAGATTGTGAGCAGTGGCGAAGCCGCTGCTCACATTATCTTCCTCCCTTGACATCCCGCCCACTTTCGCCTATCCTTTTTTCGAAATTTTCGGATATTCGCAAGCCTGTCTGCTATGGATGTGCCCGGTGCCGTTGCAAGGGCGGCGTTCGGGAGGAAGGGGTTCTCGACAGGCAGGGAGAATCGGACCGCGTGGAACATGGGTATTGAGGAAGCCGTGCTAAACAGGAGGGAAGGAGGTCGGTTCATGACCCGGTCCAATCGTCTCGAACTCATCCTGCCGCCCATCAGCATCATCATCCCGGCGTACAACGAGGCCCGATGGTTACCCGGGACTCTGGATGCCCTTCTGGCCAGTAAGTTTCCCGCGGAAGTTATTGTGGTGGATGACGGTTCCACCGACGACACGGCCCGGGTACTGGAGGCCTATCGTGGCCGCATTCGGGTGCTCACCCATGAGGTAAACCGGGGCAAAGGGGCGGCCATGGCCACGGGCATCCGGGAGGCCCGGGGGGAGATTGTGGTCTTCTGCGATGCGCATCTTCGGGGGCTCAAGCGGCACCATCTGCTGAGTCTGGTACTTCCCCTGGTGGAAGGGGAAGCGCGGGCGGTGTTGGGACTGGATATTCCCATTGGTATCTCCGCGGCTCTCTTACGCCCCTTCCCCCTCTTTATGCTCACCGGTCAACGAGCCTACTTCCGTCGGGATTTGTTGCCGTTGCTCTCGGAGATGGCTTCCTTGGGGTATGGAGTGGAGACGTTCCTGTTCTGGCACTTTCCTCGGGAACAAACCGCCCTGGTGCTGCTCCCCGGCCTGATTCACCTCAATAAACCCAAAACTTCGTCGCCTTCGGCCATGTTGAAGGGGTATCTCCGGGAAACTTCGGACATCGCCTCAACTTTGGCCCGGCTTTCGTGGCCGGCTCGGGGGCGAGATTCGACGAGCGCCTAACATGCTGCACTAAGGAGGGTCGGCTATGGCGAACATCGCGTTGGTAGTGGACAGCACGGCCAATCCGCCGCAAGAATGGCTCGCCCGATATCCGATTTATGTGGTGCCCTTATGGGTGCATTGGGGGGAGGAGCGCTACCGCGATGGCGTGGACATCACCCCCGAGGCCTTCTACACCCGTTTGATGCAGGACAAGTCCGTCTGGCCGACGACGTCCCAGCCTTCGACCCAGGAGTTTTTGAAGGTCTTCCATCAGGCCGCGGACGAGGGGGCGGAGGGCATTCTGGCCTTGTTGATTTCTTCGGGCATTAGCGGCACGGTGCAGTCGGCCCAAATGGCCGCCCAGGAGTTCACTCGCATTCCGGTGGAAATCGTGGACACTCGCATCACCTCCGTGGGGCAGGCGCTCATCCTGAAGGCGGCGGCAAAAGCCTTGGAAGAAGGGAAATCCCTGCAGGAAGCCAAGGCGGTGGCCGAGGAAACGGCCCGGCAGATTCGGGTTTTCTTCGTGGTGGATACCCTGGAGTACCTGCACCGCGGAGGGCGCATCAACTCCGCGGCCCGCTATCTGGGAACCGCGTTGCAAATCAAGCCCATCCTCACCTTCAATGAAGAGGGGAAAATCGAAGCCCAGGAGAAGGTGCGCACCAAAAAGCGGGCCTTACGACGCATCCTGGAACTGGCGGAGGAGCACGCACAAGGGCGCCCTGTGCACGTTGGAATTGTCCACGCCCACGCACGGGAGCAGGCGGAACAACTGGCCGAAGAAGTCCGGCGACGTCTGGACTGTCGGGAGCTGTTCATCGCCGAATTCAGCCCCGTCATTGGTGTGCATGCGGGGCCGGGTACGGTGGGCCTGGCACTGCACCCCGCCGCGTCGTGAGACGACGCCTTTCGCATTACACCCGTTCTTCTGCGAAGTAAATTGATGGGGCGCTTCGCCGCCCCATCAATTTACTTCTTTACGTTCTGGGCACCTGTTTGGGTCTGTTGGTGGCGTTCGATGTAGGTCCGAATGCTGGGCATGGCGATAAGGCGCTCGTAGAAGTACTCGTTGACCACCTGGATGACGGCTGCGCGAGCCGCTTCGGCTTCCTCGCTCAAAGCCTGGCCGCTTTCCTGACGCGTCAACGCATCTCGAAGCCGCAGCAATTGTCGGACGATTTCGGCTTCACGTTCGCCTTCCAGCACATGCACCACATCCAGAATCAGTTTGTCGGCTTGGGCTAACACGGTGGTCATGGGGATGTGGGATTCGGCTCGGCAACAGTCATCCAGGGTGCGAATGAGGGTCCAGACCTGATACAACACGGTTGCGGGCTCATCAAAGAGTTCCCGCAGGAAAGCGGCTTCCTCATAACGGCCGGTGAAGCGGAAGATGTTGTACATGCGCTTGGCTGCCTTGCCGTAATTGATGTCTTTGGTCAGGTACTTGTGGACCTCCCCTTCCAATTGGCGTACGTATTCCTCCAGGGCGTTGGGCGCCAAATGTTGCATCAACTTGGAGAACACGGGGATGGATTCGGCCTCCAGGTAGACCTCCTGGAAGTAGGGATCCAGGTAGCCGTCTAAGGGGTGGATGGACCCATCCGGTGCCTCCCAGGTGACGTCCAGCATATTGCTGGCATTGGCCAGGCGCCCGCGTACCGGGTCGGCCACCACCCAGTCCATTTTGCACCATCCGGGGTCCTGGGCCACCTCGTCCCATGTCAGGCGCACCGGCATGCCGTTGGGAAGTTCAGCCTCAATGTATCCCGCATCCACTTCGGCAGGGGTCCAGGAAATGGGTGCCCCTTTCTTATGCTTCCGGCCATCCCGGAGGACGTCCAGCGGATAGGAGCCGAATTTCACTTCAATGAGTTGATAGGTGGGCCCGCGGCGGGTGGTGAGGGCTTTTTCCCGCATAAGTTGAGCCAGTATCTGGCAGGCAACTTCCCGGGTCGGGGCCTGGATGTTCACCCGTTGGAAGAAGTCCAGGTCGCCGGGGTAAGTCTGAATGCGGGATTGAGCCGAAGAGCCCGATAGCGCCAGAGCCGTTTCCACTTGTCCGGATACATTGGGCAGGGCGACCAAACGCCCGATGCGGCGGGCATAGGCCAGGTCCTCGGGGCTGAAATCCAGCATCACGATGCGATGACCGAAGACACCCGCTTCTTCGTCCACCACCACTTCGTCCTCATGCTGAGCCGCGGCCAGGGCCGTGAGCCATTGCAGGGCTTCCTCTTCGTCCATCTCCACGCCCAGACGACGGGCGGATTCCAGGATGCGTTCCAGGAGAACGCGCGGGTCTTCAAAGTCAGAGGTGGATGAAGTCATGAGAGCACCTCCCAGGTTTTTTTTCAAAGGACATCGTTTCCAGCATAAGGGTGCGAGGTCAGGAAAACGTCAGGACAGGAGAGCATGAGTCGACAGAGATGGGCGGACGCGGGTTATGGAAGGATAATGCCATGTGGGGATGGATGGAGCAAGGGTTGAAATTCAGCGCGGGGCTTGAAGGGGGAGACCACAATAAGCGTTGCCCCATATTGTTGAATGACCGGTCAGTTTAGTATAATGGGGACGAACCTGGGTTTGCCCTTTCGTCTGCGCGCTTGCCCGTTTTGGTCGCGTGCTCGTCGTTGAGGGGAGTGCGCATTCTGTTCATAGCAGGTCTCGTCTCTGCCGCTCCGAACTTGGGTGTTTGGACGCGCGCTCTTCAATGAAATCCTGAGCCCGAGGCGATG
>WFVP01000183.1 GCA_015491595.1 Anaerolineales bacterium | reverse complement strand
GTCCACGGCCGTCCATGCCCGCGCTTTCGGCCACGGTGATTTGGATGTTGTCCACGTAGTTGCGGTTCCACAAGGGTTCAAAGATGGCGTTGGCAAAGCGGAAGGTGACGATGTTCTGGACGGTTTCCTTGCCCAGGTAGTGGTCGATGCGGAAGACGTTCTCTTCGCCAAAAACCTCCTGCACCATGCGGTTGAGTTCTCGGGCGCTGTTCAGGTCGTGACCGAAGGGTTTCTCGATGATGATGCGACGCCAGCCTTTTTCGCTTTGGTTCAGTCCGGCCTCGCCCAACAGGCGCACCACGGTGGGATAGAGGGAAGGTGGTAGGGCCAGATGGAAAAGGGCATTGCCCCGGATGCGCTCTTTCAGCTGGCCGTAAGTCTTGGGGTCGTCGTACTGGCCGGAAAGATAGTGCAACCGGCGGGCCAGTTCGGGCCAGCGGTCGCAGGTGTCGGGATTGTAACGCGCGAATTGTTTCAAAGCCTTTTTGGCACGTTCCCGGAATTCGTCATCGGTCATGGGAGTGCGGGCGACACCAATCACTTCCAGGTCGTCAGGTAACTGGTCTTCACAAGCCAGGGCAAAGAGGGCGGGGATGAGTTTTCGGCGGGTCAGGTCGCCGGATGCGCCGAAGATGACCAGGGTGGTGGTACGCTGAGTCATGGCGGGGCCTCCTCCGGGAGGGGAATCGGGATGGGCTTATGGCTTGGCTTAAGTGCCGGACTCGGTGTCGGCCCGCTTAACGGGATGACCGCCGAATTGATGGCGCATCGCGGCCAGCATCTTGGCCGCGAAAGATTCGTCCTGACGGCTGACGAAGCGCATGAACAGGGCCAGGGCAATGGTGGGGACGGGGACATCCAGGTCAATGGCCTCAAACACCGTCCAGCGCCCTTCGCCACTGTCCGCCACCCATCCTTTGATGGACTTGAGGTCGGGTTCCTCCGCCAGGGCCCGGGCGATGAGGTCCAGAAGCCAGGACCGAATCACGCTGCCGAAGCGCCAGATTTCGGCCACCTGGCGCAAGTCCAGGCCGAACTCTTCCTTGGCGTGCAGGATTTCGAAACCTTCGGCCAGGGCCTGCATCATGCCGTATTCGATGCCGTTGTGCACCATTTTGACGAAGTGGCCCGCGCCGTTGGGCCCCACATGGCCCCATCCCCGGTCAGGATCCGGGGCCAGGGTCTCGAACACGGGACGCAAATGTTCCACCACCTCAGCCTTCCCACCAATCATCAAAGAGTAGCCCTCGGTGAGCCCCCAAATGCCCCCGCTAACGCCGACGTCCACGAAGTGCAATCCCCGGGCCTCGGCCAACGAGGCACGACGTATGGAGTCCTTGTAAAAGGCGTTGCCGCCATCCAGGATAATGTCACCCGGTTCCAACAAGGTCAGCAAGCGCTGGAAGGTTTCTTCCGTGGGGTCCCCGGCAGGCAGCATCATCCACACCGCACGTGGGGCCTGGAGATGGCCCTTCAGATCCTCCAGCCGCAGGACGGCTTTGATGTTGGGTTCTTCCTGGGCCAGTTGCTGGGCTTTGGCCGCGGTGCGGTTGTAGACCACCACCCGGTGCCCGCCCCGGGCCAAACGTCGTGCCATGTTGGCGCCCATCTTGCCCAGACCAATGATGGCCAGTTCCATGGTATCGCCTCCCTTTCACAGATATGGCGGGGAAGAGGGGACAAGCCTCCTCTCAAAGCCGCGGAAAAGAACTTGAATGCGCGTTTCCATTGTACTCCGGTTCCCCGGAAAGTGCGTGGTAGGTCCGAACAGGCGTTTTTCATGTTCGAATAGAGGCTGTTTCCAAGACTCATTTCCGCGTTATTGGAGCAGGCCTGACCAGGTACGGGACCGAAGGAGAGAAGAGATAAAACAAGCGGCGGCGAAGCCGCCGCTTGTTTTATCTCTCTTTTTTTCTCGCGGTCCTGGGGTCGTGGAGGCCTGTGCAAAGACATCTTGCATCCACCAGGACAAGCAAGTGGAATCCGAAGGCTTTCGTCCGGAGGC
>WFVP01000182.1 GCA_015491595.1 Anaerolineales bacterium | reverse complement strand
CCCCCTGGGTTCGGGCCGTGGTGCTCCCCGGGGGTCACACGCCTCCGGATGCCCCCGGTGGCGCGCGTCCCAACCTGGAGGAAATCCCCGAACACCTGCGCCCCTTCGTGCAGGTCGCGGCGCCCATCGTGGTTCCCACACCTTCCCCGGAACACCCCATTCGCATCCGCATTCCGGCCATTGGGGTGGACGCCCCCGTGGTCCTGGGCGACGACTGGGAGCAACTCAAGAAAGGCGTGGGATGGCACATCGGTTCGGGCCTGCCGGGTCGGCGGGGCAACGTGGTCCTCTCCGCCCACAACGACATCTACGGGGAAATCTTCCGCGACCTGGACCAACTGCGGCCCGGGGATGAGATTTACCTCCACACCCAGCGCAACGTGTATACTTACGTCGTCACCTCCACCCACATCGTGAAGCCCACGGACGTGGAATGGATGGACCCCACCCGGGAGCCCATGGTAACCTTGATTTCGTGTTACCCTTATCGGGTGAACACCCACCGTATCATCGTACGGGCCCGACTCCAGGAAGGCGCGCCGTAACCCCAGGGAGGAAACGGGCATGTTCGATTTGCTCACCGGCCGATTGGAAGCCATTTTCGACAAGGTTCGCCATCGGGGACGCCTGACGCCCCAGGACATCGACCAGGTGCTTCGGGAAGTACGCCTGGCCCTGTTGGAAGCCGACGTTCACTATAAGGTGGTGCGGGACTTCCTCAATCGGGTGCGAGAACGGGCTCTGGGGCAGGAAGTACTCAAAGCCCTCCTGCCTGCGGAACAGGTACTCACCATCGTTTACGAGGAATTGGTGAAGACGTTAGGGGAACCCGCGCCCCTGACCCTCAAAGGCGCCAGGCCCCACGTCATCATGCTGGTGGGGTTGCAGGGTTCGGGCAAAACCACCACCGCGGCCAAACTGGCCCGCCGCTTGCGCCAGGAGGGCCATCGGGTCATGTTGGTGGCCGCCGACCCTTACCGGCCCGCCGCGGTGGAGCAGTTGCAGACCCTGGGACGCCAGCTCAACTTACCGGTCTTCCACGAACCCCAAGTTCCCCCGCCGGATATGGTGGCCCATGCCGTGGAACAGGCCAGGGCCGGTGGGTACAGCGCGGTCATCGTGGATACTGCGGGACGTTCGCAGCTGGACCAGGCCATGATGGATGAGGCCCGGGCCATTGCAGAACGGGTACATCCCACCGAAGTCCTCCTGGTGGCCGACGCCATGATGGGCCAGGAGGCCGTCAGCGTGGCCCAGGGCTTCAAAGAAGCCGTTCCCCTCACGGGGCTCATTCTGACCAAAATGGACGGTGACGCCCGGGGAGGCGCGGCCATCTCCATGCGCGCGGTCACCGGGGTGCCCATCAAGTTCATCGGCACCGGGGAGAAACTGGACGCGCTGGAGGCCTTCGACCCGCAGCGGCTGGCTTCCCGCATTCTGGGCATGGGAGACCTGCAGGGACTCCTGGAAAAAGCCCAGGCAGCTATTGCAGCTATTGATGAAAAGGAAGCCGAAAAACAGGCCCAAAAGCTCCTGAGCGGCGAGTTCACCCTGGAGGACTTCCTTGTCCAGCTGCGCCAGCTGCGTCGCCTGGGGCCCCTGACCGCGCTGCTGGAAATGATGCCCGGTGAGATGGGACGGCTGGCCCGTCAATTGGACCCCCAACAGGTGGAGAAAGAGCTGAAGAAAGTGGAAGCCATCATCAACTCCATGACCCCCGAAGAACGACGGCGACCGGAAATCATCAACGCCAGCCGCAAGCGGCGCATCGCTCGAGGCTCCGGGACCACAGTGCAGGATGTCAACCAGCTGCTGCGACAATATCGCCAGATGAAACGGATGATGAAACAACTCCAGCGCACGGGTCTTTCGGGGTTAATGCGTATGTTCCAATGAGGGTTGACGCATGAGCACCTTCCCGCCCACCTTCCTGCAGGACGCCCTCTGGGTGCTGACGGCCTGGGCTGGCGCCTTCCTCGCGGCTTTATGGCTGGCCCTCATCCTCTGGACCTATCGGGATATGCGGGCCCGTCACCGGGACCCCTGGGCCGCGTGGCTGGCCGCGCTCACCGTGGCTGTGCTCTTCCTCCCGGGCGTGGTCATCTACCTGCTCTTGCGTCCCCGGAACACGTTGGAAGAGGAATACCAAAAGGCCCTGGAAGAAGAAGCCCTGTTGGAATCCCTGGAAGATGTCCAGCGCTGCCCCGGCTGTACCCGCCGGGTGCAACCGGATTGGATGGTCTGCCCGACCTGCTTTACCCGCCTCAAGAAGGTATGTCACCAATGTGGCAAACTCATGGAACTGGCCTGGACTCTGTGTCCGTACTGCGGTACCCCTGTTCCAGGCGCTCGTAAGGAGAAAGCCACTACCGAGGACATCCTCCAATCCCTGGCCCTGGACATGGACGCGTCCACGTCTTCTCCCCCGGCCGAGGAACCCGAGCCCTGATGCCAGCCCCAATTCTCTTCTAAAGTTGTCCAAACTCTTGTTCAAACCCCGGCTGATTACACATGGACCCCGTCGCGCAAGAGCACGATGTCATACGAGTTCATCGGGCCATCAAGGTAGATCCTCCAGGT
>WFVP01000181.1 GCA_015491595.1 Anaerolineales bacterium | reverse complement strand
GTCCTACACCGTTGGGGGCAGGAGCCCCAAACCGTGCCCATCGGCGACTGGTTGCCCTTGCGTCATGAATGGCACCCGGGATGGTTGATAACCGAAGTACGGTTGTCCGCCGCTCCACGGCTGGCCTGGGAAGTAGTGGCCCGTTCCCCGGCCGACCGGCCCCTTTTGATTGTCGCGGTGGCCCACTGGCCGCGAGGTCGCACGCGTGTGGTCCTGGGTGGGTGGGGCGACGCGCCCCACCTGGCCCTGGACGGTCCCACAGCCGACGGCGCGGACATTGCCGCTCGCAACGCGGCCTATGACGCCCAGGACCACCTGGCCAGCGCGGAGTACCGACGGGAGGTGGCACCCGTCTTGGTCCGGCGGTGTTTGGAGAAACTGGAGGGTACGAACGGGTAAATACCCTGGGCGCCCGGGACAATGTGATGAAGCGGCGGCTTGGCCGCCGCTTCATTGTTTTCCCGGTAACGCCTGCCTCAGGACGAGGGTTCGGGGGCCTGGTCCAGCAGCAGGGCCACCCGCTCCACCCGACTGATTTCCCAGGGGATGCCCAAAGCATCCAGGACTTCGTCCGGGCGCCCGGTGGCACCGGGGAGGGCGGTGAGACGCATCCACAAGTACGTTTCTCCCGAGGCTTCGTCCTGGCGGATTTCCAGGGCTTCCACCAGGGGCCGCAGGTCATAGGGCTTCCCCCGGCGCTCTCGTGGAATGTGTTCCCGGCACAGGAAATTCCGCGCCCGTTCTTCCAGGTCCGGGATGGGTTCCAGGAAGTGGACTTCGTATTCCGCGGCTCGTACCAGGTTTTGCAGGGCAGGGGCTTTTTCGGGGACTTCCTCGACGCGGTGTAACTCCAAACCGGGTGGCAGGGCTTCCCGGAGGCGTTTCTCGACTTCTTCGACAGGCAGGGGGCGCTCCAGCCAGACGTCGGCGAGTTCATATCGGGAGGTGCATCCCAATGGCAGGGCCGAAGCCAGGTGGAACCGGGGATGGGGCGTGAAGCCTTCGCTGTACTTCACGGGCAGACCGGCCCGGCGGAAGGTGCGTTCCCAGGCCCGTTGCACGTCCAGGTGCCCGGTATAGCGCATGGGTTCGGTCTTGGCGAAGTGCAGGCGATAACGGGTCATGGCCGAGGTAATGACGGGGGGCTATCCCCAGGCACGGAGGACCAGGCTCAGCAACAGGGCCATCTGGCTGGCCCAGAAGAGGAAGGCCCACCGCGTCTGGGAACTTTTGGCTTCGGCAATCGCGCGATGCAGCTCCGCCCGAATTTCTTCGATTTGACGCACAAGTTCACTCCGCAGACGCTCGATTTGCACGTTCGATTCGGCCCGCACTTGCTCGATTTCCTTGGTTAGGTCGGCCCGTACCTTTTCGATTTCCTTGGTCAGGTCAGCCCGTACCTTTTCGATTTCTCGAATCAATTCCGCGCGTACTTTTTCGACTTCCGCGCGCACCTTCTCAATTTCCAGGCGAAGTTCTTCGATATCCCGTTGGCGGGCCACGTCATCCGGTATACGGGACATAATGAACTCCAGTACGATCAAACCCTCTTCCTGTCCCAGAGCCTTTTGGAGAATGCTGGCGACCTGGGCGTAGGAAACCGGCATCCCTTTCCTCCCCGCGGAGGTGGATGTCGTCCTATGTATGCATTATACCCGTTCCCTTTCAGTCTTCATGATAGGTCAGGGCCACTTCGGTGAGGGGGACCACCGAACGGCGGGGCGGCCGTTTCACTTCGGGGCACTTCCACACCTGGCCCGGCGTCAGATACCGCAGGCTGGCGTAATTGGGCAGGATGCCGCAGGCGAAGCAGCGCTGACGGCAGTCGATGCGGGTGCGACCCTCCTGGCTCCACAGGTAGTCCTGGGCCAGGTATTCCTTCGTGACACCGATATGGATGTGATCCCAGGGGAAGGGTTCATCAATCATCCGTTCTCGATGGACGTAGAACCACGGGCTCAGGTTCACCTCCCGGAAGGCCTGCATCCAGGCGTCGAATTGCAGGTGGTCGTGCCAGGCGTCGAACTTCGCCCCCAGTTGCCAGGCCCGGTAGATGACCTCGGCCAGGCGCCGGTCGCCTCGGGAGAGCCAGGCCTCCAGCATGGTTTCTTCCGGTCGGTTGAGGTTGAGTTTCAAGCCCGGACCCCGCATCTCCCGACGCAAGAGGGCCTGTTTCGCCCGGATTTCCTCCATGGTGTTGGCCGGGACCCATTGGAAGGGGGTGTGGGGCTTGGGGACGAAGGTGCTCACCCCGGCGTGGACCCGGGCCCGTTTCCCCAACACTTTACGGCCTTCCTGCAGGACGGCCTTGCACAGGTCCGCGATGGCTTTCACGTCGTCCAGGGTCTCCCGGGGATGGCCAATCATGAAGTAGAGTTTGATGGTGGTCCAGCCCCGGCGGTAGATTTCCCGGGCCGTTTCCAGGAGTTGCTGCGTGCTCACCGGCTTATTGATGATGTTGCGCATGCGTTCCGTCGCGGCCTCGGGGGCCAGGGTGAACCCGCGACGGCGGGTTTGTTGCAGGGCCTCCATGAGTTGCACGGAGAAGGTCTCGATGCGCAAGGAGGGAAGAGAGATGGTCACCTTGCGCTCGGCGAAGCGCCGGACCACCTCCTGCACCAGAGGCAGGATATGCGTGTAGTCCGACGAAGACAGCGAGAGCAAGCCGATTTCTTCGAAGCCCGTTGCACGCAGGCCTTCCTCGATGGCTTCGACGATTTCTTCCACCGTGCGTTCTCGCACGGGGCGCACCACCATGCCCGCGTGGCAGAAGCGGCACCCCCGGGTGCATCCCCGCATGATTTCCACGGGAAAGCGGTTGTGGACGGTGTCGATGAAGGGCACGATGATTTTGGTGGGAGGTGGCGGCAGTTTGGGTACCAGGCGTTTGAAGATGGGTAACGGCGCGTCCTCGACCCGCTTCGTCAGGCCGGCGAACACGCCTTCGTCGTCGTAGTGGTCCTGATAGAAGGTGGGTACGTAGACCCCCCAGATTTGGGAAAGGCGGTAGAGCAAATCTTCCCGAGACGTTCCTGCCGCCTTCCAGGCTTTGTAG
>WFVP01000180.1 GCA_015491595.1 Anaerolineales bacterium | reverse complement strand
TGGCGGACCAGCGCCTGTACCAGGCTAAGCGGGCCCGCAAGACGGCGCCGCCCCCGGACCGACAGGAAGCCTCGGCCTGAGGGGGCCGCCCGCCACCCAGCCTTCCCTCAGCCTCGATTCCCTTCTATTCGCTCGGACACGGAACAGACGTAGTCCCAGGCCTTCCGGCACCGTTGGGCGATGTCCACTTGCGGCAGGGGCAGGCAGGCTTGCAGGGTCCGGTACACGTGGCATACCGGCAGGCCTACCACGTTGGCGAAGCAGGCCACCGGCTCCAGACGGGCCACGGGGCGGAAGGGGACATCCTGGATGCCGTAGGCCCCGGCCTTGTCCAGGGGCAGGCCCGAAGCCACGTAGGCCGCGATTTCCTCGTTGCTGTAAGACCGCATGACCACCCGGGTGGCCACCACCCGGACGTGCTCCCGGCCCTGCCGGGGCTCCCGCAGGGCGAAGGCAGTGAGCACGGTGTGGTCCCGGCCTCGCAGGGCCCGGAGCATGGCCGTGGCCTCCTGGGGGTCCCGGGGTTTGCCCAGTATGCGGCCTTCCAGCACCACCGCGGTGTCCGCGGCCAGCACCCACCACCCCGGCGGGACTTCTTCCACCGCCCTGGCCTTGGCCAAGGCCACCCGGCGCACGTAGGCTTCGGGGTCCTCGCCCGGTCGGGGTGCCTCGTCCACCCGGGCTGGCCGTACCACTACGGGCACGCCCAGCCACCGAATGAGTTCGGCTCTTCGAGGGGATGCGCTGGCAAGAAGGAGCATGGTTGATGGCCGTTCGTTGTCCGTCGGTCGTCGGTGGTCGTTTGTGTTATGGGCTTGGGAATTATACAACCCTTTTGTGAAGTAGACTATGGAGCGAGGTCTGCTGGCACATACCCATATCTCAAGCGCGATTCCGTTTCCCCCCAAGCGAAGAGCATGTCAGATAGGCCAGCCAAACCCATCTCGACAAGCCGTAGATGGTCCTGTCCGGGCACGGGACCACGGGAGGGGAAATAAATTGATGCAGCGGCGAAGCCGCCGCTGCATCAATTTATCTTTCTTCCTCCGATCCCGTGCCCGGACAGGACTGCGCGAGATATGGGGAAGTCTCCCCCTCCCGCAAACGCCACACGCCCACCAGGGCCAAGGCGTTCCACAGGGCGGCGGTCAGGGCGCTGCCCAGGACGCCCCAGGGGAGGTAGACCCAGGGGGTCAGGGCTGCGGCTGCGCTGCGGCCCCAAACCAGGGCCACGGCGAAGGCGGCCATGGTGAGCGCGCGGTGCTGAGGCCACACGCCGCTCATTAAGGGAATGGCGCTCACCAGGGCGAATTCGAAGGTGAAGAAGAACAGGGCCAGGGCCACCAGCGCGGCCGTTACGCTCCATCCGCCCACGTAGGGCAGGGCCAGGGCCACCAGGGTGTTCAGGACCAGGCCCGCGGTCACCACCCGGCGCTTGCCCAGGGGGTCGGCCGCGGTCATGGCCACCACTTCGCCCAACAACTCCCCCACACCGATGGCCATGGCCGCCAGGCCCAGGCCCTGCACCCGGAGACCGTGTACCTGGTAGAGCCAGTCACCGAAGACCAGGCCCACCATCTCGTTGGCTACCAGGCAGGCGAAACCGAACCACAGGCCCGGAAGCACCCCCCGCTTCAAGTAGGGCCCATGTCGCTGCCAAAACCCCCGTACGTCCATCGGGGAAAGCCGCCATTCCCACGACACGGACTCGGTCTCCGAGTGACCTTCGGCCCGATGGTTCCGGTTCAATCCCCCATACAGGAGCAGGCCCGTGAGGGTGATGAAACCCGCCAGTACGATAAAGGGTAACGTCCACGGCCCTCGCGCGAAGAGCCAGGCCAGGAGAGGCATACCCACGAAGAAACTCAGGGACCAACCCACTTCGATGAAGGCCAGCGGCAGTCCCCGCCGGTGATAGGGCACCCGGCGGCTGATCCAGTCCTGCAGGGCCGCGTCGGAGACCACTTTCCCGACCAGCACGGCCATGACCGCGAACACGAAGAGCGGCCAGGAGGGCCATAACCCCAGCCCCCCGTATCCCATCAGGAACAGGGCCACGCCCAACATGAGGCCCCATTGCGGGTTTCGGCGTTCCACCCACAAGGTCATCGGTACGGCCAGTAGAGGTGCGACCACCCGCCAGGAAAGGGCTTGGGCCATGGCCTCAAAGGACACCCCCAGGCCCCGCTGGAGGATGGGCAGGAAGGGATAGAACAACCGGTTCGCGGCGTTGCCTCCAATGCGGAAGAGCACGATGAGGGTAAGAAGCCCCCACCAGCGTTTCGAGTCCGATGTCGTTGGGGAAGGTTCGAGATGGGCCGCGGACATAGCACACCACCTTGTTGAGGGGAATCTCCGTGCGCTTACGTTGCCTGTACCCCTTCTTGTTTGTGCTTGAAGAAACGCCGGTTCCGAAGGAGTGCGATGCCGAATCCCAACCAAAGCGTCAGGACAGCGCCTCCGTGAACTGGCCAGAAGCGCAAGGGGACACCAAGACGCACAGCCAGCATCGTGGATAGGGCGACCAGGGCCAGCGCCCAGGTTTGCAGAAAGGGGCCGTGATACAACCGCTGACCCACGTGTCGAGTGGCGGCCACGAAGGCGAGCAGGCCCTGACTTCCCAACACGATGCTAAGCGCCAGGGCGGCTCCGGTGATGCCCCAGCGAGGCAGGAGGAACAGCAACAGGAGGATATGCAAGCCAAAGGTCAGAGCGGTGATGCGGAACCAGGTGCGGGAGGCCCCCGTCATGCGAAGCAGAATGGGCGCGGGACCAAAGGCCACCCGGATGACGAACCCTACCGTGAGGATGCGCAGCACCGGAGTGGCCACAGTGTATGCCGGGCCGTAAAGGGTACGGAGAACCACGTCCCCGTAAACACCCAGGAGAACTGCTCCGGGAAAGAGGGCCCACCACAGGGCTTGCGTGGCCCACGCGAACAGGCGGGGCAGATGTTGGGGGTGCCGGGAAAAGGTGTGGGCCATTTGGGGTCCCAAAGGCACATTGAAGGCATTGAGCAGCAAAAGGGTGAGCAAGGCCAGCTGTGCGGCGGCATGATAGTAGCCTACGTCGGCCAAAGAGAGCACCTGGCCCACAACCCAACGGTCTCCCCACAAGGATAACTGCAGGAAAATCATGGAAGCAAAGATGGGCCAGCTGTAGTTCCACAGGTCTCGCCAGGGGAGTTGCCCCAGGTCCAGCCGGGACCAGCCGAGACGTCGAAATGCACCGCCCAGGGCCAGCAACAGACCCAGTCCCCAGGCCAGATGAAGACCCTGCACACTGCGCAGAAGGTCTTGGTCGCGCTTCACCAGGAGGAGCACCCAGCCCAGGAACAGGAGGCCGGGGACCAAATCTTCGCTCACCAGGCTCCACAAGACCCGCTGGGAGATACGGGTGGCGGCGGCGGCGACGCGCAGCAATGCGGCGAGGGCACCGGCCAGAGCAAACGCGGGCAGCAGATGGACCCAGGTGGGGACGTCGAACCCGTAGGCCCCCAGGTACACGCCTGTCGCAACCAGCAACGCCAAGCCCCCCGCCACACCAGCCGTGCTGAGCAACGCGGCCAGCACCCAAGGGCGCAGGGCTTCACGCCGGGGCCACAACGGCGAGGCAAAACGCAACAGCCCTTCATCCATGCCCACGGGAGCCAGGATATAGAACAGGCGGAACAGGCTCCATCCCACCGCAAAGGCTCCGTACACCTCGGGGCGCCAATGACGAATGAGCCACCATTGGCTTACGAAGAGCAGGACGCGGCTCAACAGGCGCAAGCCCAGGGCCCAGACCACGCCCTGGAGGAACAACCCCCGCATACGGGAGACGAAGGAGGACGAGCCTCCGGGGAAAGGGGAGGGCAAATGGGGTTCCTTCATCGAGGACGTCCATGCCATGGGATGGACGTCGTACCTGGCGACGTCCTGATGCAAGGCTTCATTGTACTTGAAAAACGCCGGCCCGCGAGGATGGAGGCCGGGCCCGTGGCAGGGGTTCCGTTACGGCCACGTGAGCACGGCAAGCACCGCGGGATGGTCCGAGGCCGGGTCGAAGATGTAACGGATGTCCTGTACCTGAAGGTCTGACGAAAGGAAGATGTGGTCGATGCGGTCTTTCGGCGCAATGCCGCGGTCATCCACATCTTGCGGCCAGCGTTGTCGCCAGGCGTCCACCAGGCGCTCCGTGGTCAGGCGGTATTGGGGCGTATCCGGGCGGAAGTTGAAATCCCCCATGAGGACCAGAGGAGCCCGTTCCCCAACCACCTGGAGGATGTTCTCTTGCTGGACGATGGGACCACCGTTGCCCAGGTGGGTGACGAAGACGTG
>WFVP01000179.1 GCA_015491595.1 Anaerolineales bacterium | reverse complement strand
GAACCGTGCCGTGATGGTGCTTGAGATTATACCAGGGGGGCCTTTGAGATTTTTCCGTCTTTCCGGCCCATTGACGGCAAGATTCGGTATACTTTTGGTAACGAACGGGCACCGGGGGAGAGACCCGACCTCGAGTCGGGCGCCGAAGGGGCAAGCCCGGGAGCGGTTCCGGGTGAAACTCTCAGGCAAAAGGACTCCGGTGCCGACGGCCCTCTGGAGAGTGCGCGGCTTTGGCCGCGCCGCCGAAGGGGCAAGCGCCCAAGGGCGCGCATCTCTCAGGCCGCAGGACAGAGGGCACGCGTTCCTCTGGGGGGACGCGTGCTTTTTTCATCCTCAATCCTGCAAGGAGGTGCGTCATGGCCTGGCAGACTCCTGAAAACCTGAAGTACACCCAAAACGACGAATGGTTCGATCCGGAAACCGGCCGCTCGGGTATTACCGACTATGCTCAGGACCAACTTTCCGATGTGGTCTACGTGGAGTTCCTGGTGGACGTGGGCGACGAGGTCCAGAAGGGCGATTCCGTGGCTACCGTGGAATCGGTGAAGGCCGCGGCCGATGTGTACGCCCCGGTCTCGGGCAAGGTGGTGGAAATCAACACCGACCTGACGGACAACCCCGAGTGGGTGAATGAAGACCCTTACGGCAAAGCCTGGATGATTCGCCTGGAGCCCACGAATCCAGAGGAGATGAACGAGCTCATGGATGCTGAGGCATATGCCCAATACTGCGAGGAACGGGAGTAGACGCTCGGCAGACCGCTAACCGCCGACGGCCGACTGAGTGGGAGGTGCCCCATGTTCGTACCGCATACCCCCGAAGAAATCCAAGAGATGCTTCGGGCCATTGGTGTGGAGAAAATTGAGGACCTGTTCGCGGACATCCCCGAGAAGTTTCGCCATCCCAAGCAAATCGACCTGCCGCCTCCAATGACGGAGATGGAGGTGGCCGAGGAGTTGCAGCACCTGGCCGAGGCCAACGACAACGTCCGGGACCATTTGCTGTGCTTCCTGGGTGCCGGTGCCTATTATCACTACATCCCCTCGGTCATCGACCATATCCTGCGTCGAGGGGAGTTCTATACCGCATACACGCCCTACCAGCCGGAGATTTCCCAGGGTACACTGCACGCCATCTTCGAGTTCCAGAGCATGGTGGCCGCGCTTACGGGCATGGAGGTGGCCAACGCCTCCCTGTACGACGGCGCGACCGCAGTGGCCGAGGCCGTGAACATGGCCTACCACGTGTTCCGGGGCAAGCGGCCCAAGAGCGTGCTTTCTCCCTTCATTCATCCCCAGTACCTGGCTACGGTGCGTACATACTACGAGCACTCGGACCGGGAAGTGGTGGTTCCCGACCTTCCCGTGGAAGCCTCCCCTGAGGCCCTCATCGAGTTCATTGACGACCGAACCTCCCTGGTCATGGTGGCCTATCCCGATTTCTTCGGGCGTCTGTACGATTTGCAGGCTGTGGCCGACGCGGCCCATGAGAAGGGCGCGCTTTTTGGCGTGGTGGCCAACCCCTTGGCCCTGGCCCTCTTCAAGGCCCCAGGGGAATACGGCGCGGACATGGTAGTGGCCGAAGGTCAACCCCTGGGCATCCCTCTGAGTTTCGGCGGTCCCTACCTGGGCATTTTCACCACCCGCAAGAAACTGGTTCACAAAATGGCTGGCCGTCTCATCGGCGAGTCGGTGGACAGCCGGGGACAGCGGGTATACGTCATGACCCTGAGTGCGCGGGAACAGCACATCCGCCGGGCCCGGGCCACGTCTAACATCTGCACCAACAACGCGCTCATGGCCCTGGCCGCGACGGTGTACATGGCCCTGCTGGGGAAGGAGGGTCTGCGAGAGGTGGCCTTGCTCAACTACCACAAGGCCCACTACGCGGCCCAGCGCCTGAGTCAAATCCAGGGCTTTGAACTGGCCTTCCCCGACGTGCCCTTCTTCAACGAGTTCGTGCTCAAGACCCCCTCCTCGGTCAAGGACATCAACGACTTCCTGCTGGACCATGACATCCTGGGCGGCTACGACCTGTCCCAGGACTTCCCCCAACTGGACCGCCACATGCTCCTGGCGGTCACGGAGATGATTTCCCGGGACGACATCGAATTCCTGGCGGAAGTGTTGGAGGAATGGGTGGCGTAGATATGGTGTAGCCAACCCCCACATCTGGAGGGAGCCATGAGTGAAAAGAAAATCCGTGAACCCTTGTTGATTGAACTCTCTATACCCGGACGTCGCGGTGTGCGCTTTCCCGAACCCGACGTGCCCCAGGCCCAACTCCCGGAACACCTGTTGCGCGAGGACCTGTCGCTGCCCGAAGTTTCCGAGGTGGACGTGATTCGCCACTTCACCCGGCTCTCCCAGTACAACCACGCGGTGGATACGGGCTTCTACCCCCTGGGTTCCTGCACCATGAAGTACAACCCCAAAATCAACGAGGATATGGCCCGGTTGCCGGGGTTTGCCTACATCCATCCCCTGCAGCCCGAGGAAACCGTGCAGGGCGCGCTGGCTCTCATGTATCACCTGCAGAAGTACCTGGCGGAAATCGTAGGGATGCCCGGGGTGAGCCTGCAACCTGCGGCCGGCGCGCATGGCGAGTTCACCGGCATCCTCATCATGCGCGCGTACCATCGGGACCGGGGCGAGCACCAGCGCAACAAGGTCCTGGTGCCCGATTCTGCGCACGGCACCAATCCCGCGTCCTCGGCCATGAGCGGGATGCGGGTGGTGGAAATCCCCTCAGACGAGCGGGGGAACATCGACTTGGAGGCTCTGAAGAAGGAATGCGACGAGACCCTCGCAGGCCTCATGATTACCAACCCCAACACCCTGGGTCTCTTCGAGGAGCATATCGAGGACGTGGTCCGGGTGGTGCACGAGGCTGGCGGCCTGGTCTACGGCGACGGCGCCAACCTCAACGCGTTCCTGGGCATCGCTCGCTTTGGGGATATGGGCTTTGACATCGTGCATCTGAACCTGCACAAGACCTTCTCCACGCCCCACGGTGGCGGTGGACCGGGTTCGGGACCCGTCGCGGTGGCCGAACACCTGAAGGACTTCCTCCCCGGTCCCATCGTGGACATCGTGGAAGAGGGAGACCCGCCCACCTACGGCTTCGTGTGGCCCAAGAAGAGCATCGGTCGGGTCAAGGCTTTCTACGGCCACTTTGGGGTCATGGTGCGCGCGCTGACCTACATCCTCATGATGGGCCAGGAGGGCTTGCGGAAGGTGGCCGAGATGGCCGTGCTCAATGCCAACTACCTGCGGGTCATGCTGCAGGACACGTACCACATCCCCTACAACCGCCTGTGCAAGCACGAATTCGTGGCCGAGGGCCGCTGGTCCGATGCGCCCGGGG
>WFVP01000178.1 GCA_015491595.1 Anaerolineales bacterium | reverse complement strand
GTCGAGGATACGCTCTCGAATTGGAAGGAGAGCGGAGAGGACTTGTTTCGCCCGGTCTTCATCGCCTCGAAAGCGCCCATATAACACCCAACGGGCCCAGATGTCGACATCCGATGGTTGCATCCTGACCTCGTACGCTCTGGATGAGGGAGATGTTGCATACCCATATGTTACCAGGCCCAAATCGTACAGCGCGAACTGTATGAGGATATGGCGTCGTCCTCGTTTGTGGCCGGGCGCATGGTCAGGTCAGGGAATCGCCCGAGCCATTAAGCGAGGCCGGTATAAGGCGGCGCGTCATGGAGGTGCGGTGGCGATGTCGCATCTCGTACATGTGGATGCTCTTCTCCTCCGGAAGGCGAATTACCGCTATGCGGGATACGTCCGGGTGAAAGACGAGGACGGTCGGACCTTTCGCCTGCCCATGCCGGGTACGGTGGCCCAGTGGCTGCGGAAGGACGAGACCTACATCCTGACCCTGGACGACCCCGAGGCCATTACGTTTGACAATTACCGTCTGGAGGGGCAGGTGCCCATCTGGCCTGCCTGGGAACGCGTCCTAACCCTCACCCGCACCAGTCCTCTCACGGGCGAACCCCTGTACACCTACACCGTGCGGGCCCGGGAGGCCCAGTTCGAGAGTGACTACGCGGCCATTGTGGATTTGGAGCAATACCACTACGCTTCCGATGAGGACCTCCTGGCCCGATGGTACTGCGAGAAGTGCCGCCTCTACCAGGAGGCCAATCTACGGCCCGACTGTCCACGGTGTGGGCAGCCCATGCGCTTTCACGACCTCAAGAGCGCGACCCGGGCCTCCCGCTTCCTGGTGCTGGAATTGGTCGAGCGGGAGCCCTACGAGCCCCGCTTCATTGGTTATGTGCGGGTGGACCCGCCCCTGCCCCTCATGCACCGACGCCTTCCCGACGGCACCCTGCAACGCGATATCCGTCAGCAGGTCTTTCCGGAGGAGTGGTTCGCCCACGCCTTCCATCCTGCTGCCCAGAAGACCTTGGAAGACTGGTGGAAGGCCCAGGGAGAGGCGTTGCAGCAGGCCCGTTCTCCAGTAGCCCGGCTGGCGCGGGTGGTGGTGCATCCCGATTACCGCTCCGACGGCCTGGGTCAACTGGCCTTGCGGGCCATGTTCGCCTGGATTCAGGAGCGCTGGATTCCCGACATGCGCGTGCCCAAGGCCGCGGTGGAAACGGTGGCCATGATGGCCCGGTATAACCCCTTCATGGAGAAGGTGGGCTTCCGATACTTGTGGGACACCGCCAGCGGCCGGCCGGTGCTGTATTACCCCCTCACCGACGAGGCCCGGGAACACCTGGAGGCCTTTTTGCAGCGGGACCCGGTGGCACGGGAACACAAAGGGCGTTTGTATCGGCCCCGCTATCGGGCGGGTGAGCCCTTACGTGAACCCCTGCGCCTGGAGAATGTCTCCAAGGCCTATACCAGTCACCTGGACCTGGACCGGCTTTCCGCGCCCGTCGCTCGTTTACTGGAGGCCTTTGGCGTTCGCCATCGGGTCCTGCAGAAGACGGTACTGCGCCGGGTCAACATGACCATCCCCCCGGGTACGGTTCAGGTAGTGCTGGGGGCTTCGGGAAGTGGAAAGACGACGCTCCTGCGGGTGATTTATGGAGCGGTGCGAGGCCTGCAGGACCCTCTTTACCGTATGGATGCCGGAACCATTCATGTGCCCCCGAACGCGCGGGTGGAGGCCCTGCTGCCCGGCGAGGTGGAACCCGACTTTGGCGACGCACCCATTGCCGAGGTACTCTTCCGCCTCACCGGCGACGAGGCCCTGACCGCCGAATTGCTCAACCTGGTGGGCATCTCTGATGCCGTGCTGTATCGGGCGCCCTTCCGGGAACTGTCTACCGGCCAGAAGGCCCGGGCGCAACTGGCCTATCTTCTCGCGCGCAGGCCCAATCTTCTGCTGTTGGATGAGTTCGCCGCGCCGCTGGACACGCCCACCGCGTTACGGGTGGCCCGGAAGCTGGCCCAGCTGGCCCGGCAGCAGGGCTTGGCCCTGGTGGTGGTCCTGCACCGCCAGGAACTCCTGCCCGCGCTGGACCCCGACGCGGTGTACGTGGTGGGATATGGAACCTTCTTCCGGGCCGACCGGTTGCCCGAGCGGGGGTTCCGGGTGAAGGAGCCCTACGCCACCTGGATTGTGCAGGGGAAGAAGCGCTGGGAAATCCGAAAGCATCCCACCCGGGTCCGGGGAAGGGTGGCGGTCATCCACAAGGACAAAGTGGTGGGCACGGTGGAGATTGCCGACGTTCACGGCCCCTTTACCCTGGACGAGTTGAAGGAGCACTACGACAAACACCTGGCTCATCCCCGCTTTCTCGAGGACTACGCTCAGGGACGGGCCCTGTACGCGTGGGAATTGCGGAACCCTCACGAATTCCCCAGGCCGCGCGCCTTCAAACCCAAACCGGGTCAGCAATTGTGGATTCGCCTGGAGGACGGAGAGAACGGAGGAGACGAGCGGACGAAAAAGGATTCCCCTGGAGCATCCGAAGGGTGAGGGAGCGAACACGACTGGTATAATGCAAGTGAACCCCTTGTACGAGATACGTGTATGCGTGTGACCCTGTTCCCCCTGGCCCCCAGCATGTTCGCGGCCCCGGTATTTGCATTCCTGTGTTATCCTCCCGCCTGCCCGGTTGCGGGCGGGATTCTTGCATAAAGGAGGCAAGCCTATGAGCGCCATTCCGTTGGAAATCGTCACCCACGAAGACCTGCAAATGAACGAGCGTTTGCGGGACTATATCGAGAAGAAAATTGACCGACTGGTGCGTTCCCTGTCCAACGTGATTTCCATTCGGGTGGATTTGAGTTACAACCCGGCTGCACGGAATGTGGACGAGCGGGCCAAAGCGCAGATTACCATTCGGGGCAAGCGGTTGATTTTGCGCACGGAAGAGTATGCGGATGACATCTTCGCGGCCATGGACAAGGCCGTGGACACTATGGAGCGACGTATCGAGCGGGTCAAAGGAAAGCGATATCGGCGCCCGGTGAAGCACGCGGAACTGGTCGCGGACCTGATGGAAAGCGAAGTGGAGGAGGCAACCGAGCCTTCCCGCATTGTGCGACGCAAGCGATTCCTCCTGGTGCCCATGGATGAAGAGGAGGCCATTGAACAGATGGAACTCCTGGGGCACGACACCTTCTTCATCTTCTACAATGCTCGGACCCATAAAATCAACGTACTGTACAAGCGACGGGACGGTACCTACGGCCTGATTGAACCCGAACTCGGATAGCCTATGAGCGCCCCCAGGACGAAGGCCGGGGCCGCGCCAAGGGTGAGCATCATCGTGCCCTGTTACAACGAGCGTGCGACCATTGGCGTGCTTCTGGAGGCCCTGGCCCAACAGGATTTCCCAAAAGAGGACATGGAAGTCCTGGTTGTTGATGGGGGGTCCACGGACGGTACGCTGGAGGTGGTGAAGGACTACCAGCGGCGCGTGCCTTATACCCTGCGCCTCATCCCCAATCCCAGGCGCATCATTCCCGCAGCCCTGAACCAGGGTATCGCTCACGCACGGGGACGGGTGTTGTTGCGCCTGGACGCACACTGCCGTCCCCAGGACGACTATGTACGCCTCTGCCTGGAGGTGCTGGAACGGGTGCCGCGCGTGGGCAACGTGGGCGGCGTGTGGCTGATTCGCCCTTCACGCCCTCGGTCCTGGATTTCCCGCAGTATCGCCCGGGCCCTGTCTCACCCCCTGGGCATGGGAGATTCGCCCTATCGACGCCTGACCCGGCCCCCCGGCCCGGTGGATACGGTGCCCTTTGGCACCTTTCCCCGGGAGGTGTTCGACGACGTGGGGTTGTTCGACGAGACCCTGCTGACTAACGAGGATTACGAGTTCAACATCCGTTTGCGAAAGAAAGGCTGGGTGGTGTGGCTGGACCCGCGCATCCGATGCATCTACTTCGCCCGGCCCACCTTTCGTGCCCTGGCCCGCCAGTATGCCCGCTACGGCTACTGGAAGGCCCGGGTGGTCGTGCGGTACCCCGAGAGTTTGCGGTGGCGACAGGGCGCGGCACCCCTGTTCGTGCTCCTGTTGCTTGTGGGGGCTTTGCTGGCCCCGGTTTGGACGTGGACACGGCTCCTTTTGGCTTTACAATTGGGCGTGTACGGTATCGCCCTGGTGGGAGCCGCCCTGACGGAAGCGGTGCGCCATCGTGACCCAGGGTTGCTGGTCGGTATGCCCGTGGCCATGAGCATCATGCATTTGGTTTGGGGAGGTGCCTTTTGGATCGGCCTGGTACACGGATGGCATCGACGCTCGCCATGAAGGCCTCCAACGGCCGCCCGGTGCCGCCCCGTCGAGGCTGGAATCCCCGCCCTGTGGAACGGCGCATCCTGCTCTTCTTGGGCGACCTGGCGGCCACGTGGGTGGCCTGGTTCCTGGCCACGGCCATCTGGCTGTGGTTCGCCGGGCCGATGCCCTGGTCCCAATGGCCGGCTTTCTACC
>WFVP01000177.1 GCA_015491595.1 Anaerolineales bacterium | reverse complement strand
GTCTCTGTCCACGTCATCATCTACATGAAGCACCCGCTTCCCCACCTTCATGATGCCCCTATAGCGGCCATCGTCCTGGCCGCGGGCCGCTCGCGACGCATGGGCCGGTGCAAACTCACCCTGCCCTGGGGGAACACCACCGTCATCGGCCAGGTGGTGGCGACCCTCGCCCAGGCCGGAGCCGCGCCCGTGCTGGTGGTCACCGCGCCTCCCTGGCACCACGAGGTACTGCGCGCCCTGACAAGCACCCCGGCTCAAGTCACCGTCTACCACCCTCAAGACCCCGAGGCCATGCTCCTCACCGTGCAATGGGGCCTGCGGCACCTTCCGGAGACGACCGCGGCCGCGTTCATCGCCTTAGGGGACCAACCCCACATTCTCCTTCATGTCCCCCAAACCCTCCTGGCCACGTATCAGGCCACGGGCGCGACCATCGTGGTGCCCACCCATCAGGGCCGAAAGGGACATCCCTGGCTGGTGGACCGCCGCCTGTGGCCCGAATTGCTGCGCCTGCCCCCGACCGCGACGTTGCGGGATTTCCTCCGTCACCACCAGGAGCACATCCGTTCCGTTCCCGTGGCCACGCCGGCCATCCGCTGGGACATGGATAACCCGCAAGATTACCGTCGACTTCGGGAGTGGTGGGAGTACAATCAAAACCGCATCTCACGCACCATCCCCGGAAAACGGGAGGAATGACATGCCCCGACGAGCCTGGCTTTACGTCCCCGGTGACCAAGAACGAAAAATCGTGAAAGCCGCGGGCCTGGACACCGATGTGGTGTGTCTGGACCTGGAGGACGCGGTCGCGCCCGACCGGAAGGAGGACGCGCGAGCCCTGGTGGCCCGCATGGTCCAGGAGCTGGATTTTACGGGCGAAGTCTGGGTGCGGGTAAACCCACCCGACAGCCCCTGGGGCGAAGAGGACATCACCCATGTGCTCACCGCCGCGCCCCGCCTTCGCGGGATTCTGCTCCCCAAGGTGGGCGCGGCCTGGGTGGTCCATTGGGCGGCCCGTCATCTGCAACGGGCCGAGGAGGAGCACGGTCTCCCCACCGGACGCTTGCTCCTGGCCGTGCTCATCGAGACGGCCGCGGGCGTGGTGCGCCTGCCGGACATCCTACAGGCTTCCCCGCGCGTCGCGGTGGCCATCTTCGGCGCGGAGGACCTGGCCGCGGACATCGGGGCCATCCGAACGCCCGAGGGTCGGGAAATCGCCTGGGCCCGAAGCCAGATGCTTTTGACCGTCAAGGCCTTCCGCCGTCAGGCCATCGATATGGTGTACATCGCCTACAAGGACCTGGAAGGCCTGGAACGGGAAGCCCGGGAAGCCGCGCAAATGGGCTTCGACGGCAAACAGGTCATCCACCCGGCCCAGGTGCCCGTGGTGCAGGCCGCGTTCACCCCGCAGGAAGAGCGCATCACCTGGGCCCGCAAGGTGTGGACGACCTATCAGGAAGCCCAACGGGAAGGGCGGGGGGTATTCGTGGTGGACGGCAAGATGATTGACCCGCCCCTCATCCAGCAAGCCCGGAACATCCTGGAACGGGCAGGCCTGTTGTCCGAGGGCGAGGCATGACCCGTTCCCTCTCCCGGCGTTACCTGCTCTTCACCGTGTTCGTCTCCGGCTGGGTGGTGCTGACGGTGGAAATTGCCGCGGCCCGGCTGTTGGGCGCCTTTTTCGGCACCGGGAACCTGGTCTGGGCCACGATTATAGGTCTCATCCTGGTCTACCTCACCGTGGGCTACTACCTGGGGGGCGCGCTGGCCGACCGGTGGCCCTTCCCCCGGGTGTGGTTCGCCATCCTGGCCTGGGCGGGTCTGGGGGTGGCGCTGTTGCCCCTGGTCTCCCGACCGGTTTTGGTCCCCATTGCGGACGCCTTCGAGACCCTGAAGGGCGGCCTGCTCCTGGGGGCTTTCCTGGCCGTCGTGGTCCTCTTTGCCGTCCCGGTAACGCTGCTGGGCGTCATCACCCCCTTTGCCCTGCGGTTGGACCTACGCCATCCCAACGAAGCCGGCCGGGTGGGCGGGCGGCTGTATGCCATCTCCACCCTGGGCTCCCTGCTGGGCACCTTCGCGCCCGTGCTGGTGTGGATTCCCTGGTTGGGCACCCGACGCACCCTGGTCCTCCACGGCGCGGTGCTGGTCCTGGTGGCCCTGGAGGGACTGAGGCGCACGGAAGGCCTTCGGGCCGCGCTGCGTCTGGCCTGGATGCTCCTGCCCCTGGCCGGTTTGTGGCTTTGGGCCGCCCGCGCGCCCCTCAAACCCCTGCCCGGCCTGCTCTACGAAACCGAATCCACCTACAACTACATCTACGTGGTCCAGCGGGATGAACTCCGCATGCTGTACCTCAACGAGGGCCTGGGGGTGCACTCTGTGTATCATCCCCGGCAGATGGCCTTCCAGGGCACCTGGATGCACTTCCTGCCCTCGCCCTTTCTGAACCCTCCCCCCTTCGGTCCGGCGAACGTGCGTCGTATGGCCATCATCGGATTGGCGGGAGGCACCGTGGCCCACCAGGCTGCGGCATCCTTCCCCGGTGTTGAAATCCACGGCTTCGAAATCGACCCCGCCATCGTGGAAGTGGCCCGCCGTTATTTCGCGCTGGACGACATCCCCAACCTGAAGGTGTGGACGGTGGACGGCCGGGTGGGCATTCGACGCCAATCGGGGCCCTACGACCTCATCGTGGTGGACGCCTACCGACCGCCGGACATTCCCTGGCATCTCACCACGGTGGAATTCTTCACCCTGCTTTACCAGCGGCTCTCTCCCCAGGGCGCCATTTCCGTCAACGTGGGTCGCACGCCCACGGACCGCCGCCTGGTGGACGCGCTGGCCGCCACCCTCCGCCAGGTGTTCCCCGTGGTCTACGGCGTGGATATCCCCAACACCCTGAACACCGTCCTGTACGCGGCCAAGCATCCCCAGGCCCACCCCCGGTACCTGGCCGAACACGCGACCCGGTTGGCCGCCTCGGGGGCCTCGCCCCTTCTGGTCGCCGCCGTGACCAGCGCGGCCCAGCATCCCTCGCCTCCCTTTGGCCAGGGTTGGGTCCTGACCGACGACCGCGCGGCCATCGAGTACCTGACGAACCTGCTGGTCGTGCGCTACGCCTGGGAAAGCGGTATCCAGACCATCACGTCTCCGGAGGTAGAGTTCCCATGAGCACGTCCCATCCTCCTCGCGGTTTAGGTCTCCTGCACCTGGCTACCCTTCTCGTCCCGGTGGCCCTGGTGTTGACGGCCGTGCGCATCTTGCTCACCCCCGCCTATCTGCAGCTGGCCTATCGGCTTCCGGGCTTTCCCCGGGACCCGTATGGCATGACCTTTGAGGACCGTCTTTACTGGGCGGAGAAGGCTCGCCAGTACCTCCTGCGGCCCGTGGACATTGACTTTCTGGCCGAGTTGCGCTTCGATGACGGCACCCCGGTGTTCAACGTCCGGGAGCTGGCCCACATGGAGGACGTGAAGCGGGTGGTCCAGGGGTCTCTGCGAACGTGGTACGCGGCCCTGGTGGGGCTGGTTCTCCTGGGGTTCTGGGCACGACGTCGAGGTCGGTGGATGGACTTCCGGAGGGCTCTCCACCGGGGCGGCTGGCTGACCCTCATCCTTATGGGCCTGATGGCCCTGGCCGTCGTCGCGGCCTTTGGGGTCTTCTTCGTGGCCTTCCATCAGGTCTTCTTCGAACCCGGGACCTGGGTCTTCGACTACCGGGACACCCTCATTCGCCTTTTCCCGGAACGCTTCTGGCAAGACGTCTTCCTTATTGGCGCGCTCCTCACGGTGGTCATGGCCCTCGTGCTCCTGTATTTCACCCGAGCCGAGGCGTGAAACACGGGCCCTCATCCTTTCCCATCGGCCGGGCTGGGTCCGGAACTGTGTGACATAATGCAAGCAGCGATAAATCTGCCGCCCGCATTATCCTTTCACCAGGACTCCTGCGTACGGTGAAAGCACAGGCCATCCCTTTACGCCGCAGACGGGAGAAATGCACAGGTCTGGTCATCCCAAGAATCAGATATCATTCTCACGAAACTGAAACAGTCACCCTTTCTCGAAGAGGATGGCGGGGGAAGGGAGAGCGAGTATAATG
>WFVP01000176.1 GCA_015491595.1 Anaerolineales bacterium | reverse complement strand
TCCATGCTCACCAAACGCGGCGTCCGGTCCTCCAGGGACTCGGCCACGGCCATGGCCTTGTCCGCGAATTCGGGGTCGTACACGAGGGCGATGGGCTCACCCTCGGCCACCAGTTGGCGGAGTTCATGGGGGGTCAGGCGCCAGTTGAGGTTTTGCAACACGCCGCCGATTTTGGCCAGGGCGAACCAGATGTCCAAATAGGCCACGCTGTTCTTGGCCAGGACGGCCACCCGGTCCCCTTTCCTCACCCCCAGGGCGTGCTGGAGGAAGTGCGCGGTGCGATTGGCCTGGGCGTTCCACTCCCGATAGGTGATGGGACGGTCGCCATTCAGCGTGTCGATGAGGGCCACTCTATCCGGGGAGAGTCGCGCCCGTTGGGCCAACCAGTCCGGGACGTTCCACATCGCGATGACCTCCTTACGTACCCACCACCAGGCCGCCATCCACCGAAATGACCGCGCCGTTGATGTAGGCAGCCTCCTCGCTGGCCAGGAAAGCGTACACCGCGGCGATGTCTTCGGGACGACCGATGCGTCCCAATGGAATGCGTTCCACCATCCGGTGCAGGATTTTCTCCGGCATTCCCCGCGTCATGTCCGTGTCGATGAACCCGGGAGCCACCGCGTTGACGGTGATGCCGTACCGGCCCAGTTCCCGGGCCCAAACCCGGGTCATGCCGATGACACCGGCCTTGGCGGCCACATAATTGGTTTGACCGAAATTGCCGTACAACCCCACCACAGAGGAGGCATTGAGGATACGCCCATACCGCTGACGAATCATGTACGGCGCCACCGCCCGGGTGCACACGAACACGCCCCTCAGGTTCACCCGAATAACAGCGTCGAAGTCCTCGTCCCTCATCCGTCCCACCACTTGACCGTCCTTGACTTTCACCAATCGGGCATCGCGCAGGATGCCTGCATTGTTCACCAAAATGTCCACCCGTCCGAACGTCGCCACCACCTCCTCCACCGCGCGGTCCACCGTCGCGGTGTCCGCGACATCCACCTGCCAGAAGCCCACTCGCGCGCCCTGCTGTTGCAGGTCTTGCACCAGGGCCTGGCCCGAAGAGGCATCCACGTCCCAGACGGCGACCCAAGCCCCTTCCTGAACGAAGCGTTCCACGGTGGCCCGGCCAATTCCTCGAGCGCCACCCGTCACAATCGCAACACGATTCTGCAAACGCATGGGGTTCTCCTCCGGGGAAGGGAGTTGTCTTGAGGATACCGAAGCACGGTTACCGGTGAGTTACGGAACCCCGGCCCGTCATGGACTCTCGTCTCCCATGACATGAAGAGAAATTGAAGGGGCGGCTTCGCCGTCCCACCAAATTTCCTTCCTGCGGTCCCGTGCCCGGTTGGGGCTCCCGACACAATTGTTTCGTTTCAAGAAAGAATGGGTATTCCACCCATCGTCAGATAGAGAGCCTGAGCAACTGTTGATAGAGATGCTGGGTTTCGGGGGAAGGCGGAACCTGGAGGGTCTTTTGAAGGGTCTCCACACACCGTTGATAGACCTGGGCCGCCTGGCCGTAATCGCCCAGCAGGGCGTAGGCCCGCATCAGATGACGGTAGGCCCGTTCGGTACAGGGGTCCACCTGAAGCATTTGTTGAGCCAAGGAGACGGCCGCCGCAGGACGGTGCTGGCGCAAGTAGTGTTCGCACAGGCGGTCCGCAGCATCCAGGAAAAGGGTGTTGAGGCGATGGCGTTCGGCCTCGGCCCAGGCTTCATAGCGGGCATCGGGCAAGTATTCTCCCGTGAACAAGGCCACAGCCTGCTCCAAATGCTCCGGCGGCACTTCCCCTGTATCCGAAGTGAGGAGGCGTTCAAACACCTCGGCATCCAGCCAGAGGTCGGCTTCCGGACGCAAGGCATAAGCGCTGCCCTCCCGCATGATGTACGCCGAAGGGGTCCCGGGGGCCCGCCGGGGTTCCAGCACGGAATACAATACGCTCAAAGCCACCTTGAAATTTCGCAAGGCCGTTTCCATGGGAAGGTCAGGCCAGAGGAGTTCCAGAATACGCTCCCGCTCCAACAACGTGTGACGGAAGGTCAGGAAAAGCTGGAAAAGGCGCCGACTGCTCTCCCGTCGCCAACCTTGAGGAGGAATCTCCTCTTCCCCGCGGAAGACCCGGAAGGCACCCAGAGTGAAGACCCGAAGCTGATACCCGGGATGGTAGCGTAACCGGGCCAGGCCCAGGCTCTCCAACAGGTGTTGGATAAAGGCCGGGTGCAAGCCCTCGGCCCGCGCGTCCAGCAACAGGGGAATGAGGCGTCGGATGTCAGGAGGGCCCAGGAGGGTGGGACGCAGGAACAGGAAGTCGTAGCCCTTTTCCCGGGCCACGTCCAGGGCTTCCAGAAGCAGGGGATGATAGGCGGGCTTCCCTCGCTCAAAAGCCGTCAGGGCCAACCAGAGGAGGGTGGCCGTCAGGCCAAAGGGGTCGCTGCTTTCACGAAAGCCCTGGGCGGCCTGGTGGAGCCAGCCTTCGGCCTGGTCATGGCGTCGAGCCAGGGTCAACGCCGCGCCCATGGTCATCTGCACCAGGGAGGTAATCCACACATCCCCGGCCTTCTGGGCAATGGCGACGCCCTCCTCGGCCACGGCTCGGGCGCGGTCCAGGGCGCCCGTAAACCCATAGGCCCGACACAGCCCCCAGCAGGCCTCCACCCGCAAGCGGGGAATGGCCAGGCGATGGGAGGCATCCACGGCCTGTTGGAAATGCAGGATGGCCTCGGTGTAACGGGGTGGGTGACGCAGCATGAAGGCGTGGCCCTGACGCATGTGGCCGACGGCGATGACGTAAGGCGAGCCCAGACGCTCCCCTCGCGCCGTGCCCTCCATGGCCGCTTGCAGGGCCTCTTCCCCGTGACCCAGAAAGGCGTAGACCAGCGCCAGGAGCAACAGGGTCTCCCGATGGGCCCGGGGCGTCTGGACCGGGTGCTGACGCTCCCATTGCACCCGCTGCTCCAGGCGACGCCGGGCCTCGTGCAGGCGTCCGGTGCGCAACAGCACCCGGAACAGAATCTCATCGTCCGAGGGCAACGCGTCTCGCAATTGCTGGGCCTGGATGCGCAGGCGTTCCGCGTCTTGCGGGCGACCGGCGTTCAGGCGGTTCTCCGCAAGCAACTCGTACATGCGGGCCAGGGCCTCCCGGTCTTGATGGCCCTCGCTCAGGCGCAGGGCCTCCTGCAACAGGGCTTCCGCCTGGGCGGGGTTCACGGTATCCAGGTACACCCGAGCCTGACCATGCAACGCCCGCACCACACCGGCCCAATAGCCCTGCTGCCGCCACAGGGCTTCCGCCTGCCGATACCATCCCAGAGCCTCGTTGAAGCGGCTGCGCAGACGGGCCAGCTCGCCCAGGTAGAGCAAGAGCATGGGGTGTCGGAACAGGATTTCCGGAGGCAGGGCGTCCAGATAGGCCGCCAAGGTGTCCAAACGACCCTGGGCCAGAAGGCGTTGACCATGGGCCTCCAACAGACTGGCGGCTTCTTCAAAACTGCGCGCCTTTAGACGATGGTAGAGGGCTTCATCCGCGTTTCCCGTCCCTTCATAATGGCGCGCCGCCCGCAGGTGCCAGATACGGCGGTCTTCCTCCGAGGCCAGGCGGCGCAAGAAACGGTGCATCATGAAGTGAAACCGTAGCGCGCCATCTTCTTCCTTGAGGACGAAGAGGTCCTGGTGCTCCAGATAATCCAGCAGAGCCCGGGCTTCCGAGGGACTGGTCAGGGCCGCGCAGGCATCAGGATCCAGACGCCGCAACGTCGCCACCTGGATGAGGAAGCGCTGCACGTCCTCGGGCTGATGGGCCAGTACTTCATGGGCCAGAACCTCGAAAAGTTGCTCCAGGGGCGTGTTCGGACGTTGCAGGGCCTCGGCCACCGAAGCCGCCGCACCGGTACGTAGGGTCTGCCAGACCAGGTGCAGGGCAATGGCCCACCCCTCGGTGGTTTGATGAAGCAACGTGACCTCATCAGGCGTGAGTGGGTAGTGATAGTGTTCCGCGAACAGGTGCGCGATTTCGTCCTCACGAAAGGCCAGGAATTGCTGATCCAGGGTGAAGACCTCGCCCTGGGCCTGCCACCGAGAGAGATGGGGGAGATGCACAGGCTCCCGGGAGGAAAGCAAAACGTGTATGGAGGACGGAATCCACTCAATGAAGCGATTCAACAACAGGGCCACTTCATCGGAGCGGTTGAGCACCCGATGCACATCGTCGAACACCACCAACAAAGGCGTCGAGACCTCATGCAGGGCGTTGAGCAGACCGTCCAAGACTTCCATGACGGGGAGGGGCCCCTGTCCGCTGTCCCAATGCTCCAACAAGGGAGGAGGAAGCCCCTTCAAGGCGGGGCAGGCCTGACGCAGCGCATGGGCCAGGTGCAACAGAAAGACCGAAGGGTCCGCGTCTTCTCGGGCCAGCTGGTACCAGGCTGTGGGTGCGTGCGCATGGGCCAGGTGGGCCAGCGCGGTGGACTTCCCATACCCGGCCCCGGCCTGCAACACGGTCAACCGGTATTCCAGGGCGGAACCCAGGGTTTCCTGCACCCGGGGGCGGATGTAGGACCGAGATGAAGTGCGAGGCGGGGTGATTTTGGAACGAAGTACCAGCAAACGAGCCATCTCCCGCTTCCAGGGCCTGAATCCTAACCCACGTCTGAACCCTCAACCAAACAGGGCCCGATTGAGGTCTTCAGGCTTCCCGCGCATGGACGCCCGTGCTCCCTGAAGTTCTCGCCAGAAAGTCTCGTCGTACCGACGGGTGCGCACCACAATGGGCAGGGGCACCCCCCAGCCCATCACCAGGGCCTCCTCCCGGGGCTCCAGATGGGCGAGCATGTTGCGCAAGGCATCCCGATTGGCCAGGCCCGCCAGGACGGCCCGGATGTCCTCCTCATCCCCCAGCCAACCGCTAATACGAGTACCCAACTGGGACATGACCTCGTCGTAAATCTGGGAAGGACGTTGGTCCACAATGAGCAGGGTGACGTAGTACTTCCGCATCTCCCGGGCAATGGTGCTGAAGATGGTCTGGACGGCCATCTCCCGGCTGAGCAACTTGTGGGCCTCCTCGATGACCACCACCAGGGGGCGGGGTTCCGCCTGGTCCTTCTGGGAACGGTGACGTTCCGTCATCTCTACCCAGGCTTCCCGCACCTTACGGGTAATGAGGTTGGTGACCAGCAGATAGTCCAGGTCGGCCTCATATTTCCCGAAGGAGAGGATGACGTGTCGCCCCTGTTGTAAGTCTTGAATGATTTGCTGCAAGGTATTGTGGGGCGGGTCCGGCGCGATGTAGTCCCGGTCGAAGAGCAGGCGCAGACGCCGATGAATGGCCCGGGCGGATTCAGGATGAATCCCCGCGCGTTTGGCCCAGGCTTCCACGCTGTTCTCCGCGGGCACGGTCTTCGTCTTGCCGTTCTCTTCCACTTCCTCTGTGGCCCCAATTTCCAGGGAACGGAAGTGCTCGAACCAGCCGTCACCGTACTCCCGATACAGGGCATGCAAGACCAGAGAGGCCGTCTCGGGCAGGTTGAGGGCGTGAATCAAGAGTTCAATGTCCGCGGGCTGGATTTCCGACGAGGGGATTTGCAGGTGGTAATCCGGAGGACGATTTTGGATGAGGGTTCCGGGACCCAAACCCACCACTTGGATACGACTGTGGAAGTGGCTCTTGAGGCCGTCCACGCGCACTTTGCGGTCGGGGTCCGGTAAATCGTAGGCGTACTCGTTATGCATATCGAAGACCAGCACCGAAGCCACGTCGTGGTGCATGATGCCCGCCAGGAGCAACCGGGTGAGGAAGGATTTCCCCGTACCCGTGGCTCCAAAGACACCCGCGGAACGCTTGATGAACTCTCGCAAGCGGATGCGCACCGCGTGGCCCTGTTCTCGGGTGTAGCCGATGACGAAAGTGGCCTTTTCCGTGGGACGTCCGAAGATTTCATCCACATCGCCCTGGTCCGCCAGACGGACGGGGGAAAAGTGGGGCGGCACCGTTTTCACCGGCATGGGACGCACTTCCCGGAGGCCCGCGTCCACCTCTTGGAGGAATCGCTGATACCCTTCGGGGTCTTGTTCCGGGTCAGGGCCGATTTCCATCATGCGCACGGGGAGCACCGTGGCCGTGGTGTACAGGGTGGACTGACGCAGCATATGGGTGAGGGCTGGTGCCAGGTCCGGCGTCTCGTTCTCCACGTATCGGGGATGGGTGGTCCGTAAGGCGACATCCGTCACGATGCCGAAGAAGCGCCAACCCGGGGCGTCCATGACCACGAAGGCCCCCTCATGGACCCTATGGGGGGGTACCTGGAGGCGAACGGTAAGACCCTCCTGCAGGCTCCCACCCAGAACATAGCCCAGCACGTCCTGTGTCATAGACCCCTCCTGAATTCGGCGGTCAGCGGTCGGTCGGGCCCTCAGGGCTTCACCGCAGCCAGCGCTTCGGGCAATGCGTCACTGAGGGCATCGAGGACCCACAACAGGGTCGGCGGGTCGTCGCGCAACAAGTGGATGACCCGTTGCACCGCGGCGTGCACCCAGTCGGGGTTCCCGTGGTGGACGTGCGCCTCGTGCGCCTGCCGCAAATGCGCGGCCAAAAGCTCGGGCATGGGCAGGTCCGTGGCCCGCAGGATGTGGCGCAGATAACCGAGCCGGCCCTCTTGCGTGAACGCCACCACCTCAGAAGGCGCGCACAACGTCAGTTCGGCCAGGGGACGCGGGGGATAAGGGGAAAGCAAATGATGAACCCGACGCCCCTGTCGGTAACCCACCACCAGAACCCGCACCTCGGCAGGTTCAGCCGTACTTTGTTGGTCCTGCACCATGCCCGGTGTGGGAGCAGGTTGCACGGCCATTTGACGCGCCATGCTGCTTTCGGGGACCCGGACCCAGGCCACCAGGCCATAGAGGTCCCCGGTTTCAGGGGCATCCGTAAGCCAGGGCGCCTTCACCAAGGCCCCGAAAGGAAGGCTGGCCAGTTCCCGCAACCGGCAGCCCACCAGAAAATCGGTGGAGGTACTCGTCAAAAGGCGACCTTTCACGGCTTCCATATCCGGCCTCCTGCAACCCAGAGCGAGGGCACCTTTTCACGTCCGCCGGTCTCGATTCTTCAGGCGCTGCTTTTCCGAAGGCCCTGAGAGAGCCAAACCCTGCTCCATCCAGAAGCGTTGGAGCAAGCCTTCGAATTCTTCCCGGTCCTTGTACGTCACCACGGCCTCCTGATGGGCCCGATGCAGAGGATAAGGATAACGCGCGCTTCCGCTCCAATTCAAACTTACCCACAAGGCCCGATGCACGTTCTGAACCAGCCTCGGTTCCCGGGCCACCCAGGCCGGAATCTCCACCCGGGCCAACAACGGCCGGGACTCGGTTCCCACATGCATGTAGAAGAAACAGACTTTGTGGTCCTGGGGGAAGCCTTGCATCCCTGCGGAATAAATGCGAAACAGGGGAGAACGCCAGCCGGGTTGCAACAAGGGCAGATAGAGGTGTGCGTCCAGCACGCCAGGCCATAGAGGTCTACGGGCATCGGTGTGCCCCTGGGCAATGGCCAGCATCTGCACCACCAGGTCGGCTCGGGGACGGTCCACATACCCGGCCAAAGGAAGGCGTCCCTGCCGAAGAGCATCCCAATGGGCGCTCAGGCGTCGCACCAACAGGCGATATTCCTGTTCGGCAACCCCCCAGATTTCCAGCGGACCGTCCACCAAAGCGACCATTTCACAGGACTCATCCAGCAAGGGCAGGGGGCGTCGGTCAGTAGTCAGCAGTCGGTGGTCAGCGGTCAGCCGATTGCCGACTGCCGACGGCTGACCGCCGACGGCTGACCGCTGACCACCGAGCACCTGCACGGCCACTTGAGCCAGCAGCGCATGTTCCCGGACGGTGCGCTCCATCCGCACGTAGGATTCGGGAGCCAGGTAAGGAGGAAAGTCGTCTTCCAAAAAGACCCGGGTCTCCACCACCTTCCACGAATCTCGATAGGTGAGCAAAAAAACGGCCACGTTGACCACGCCGTAGAACAGCGACCGATGACGGTCCGGCATCACGTGAGAACCATCCGAGGCCAGTAAGGCCAGGGATTCCGGGGCCGGAAGCGGGGGAGGCGGCACCACGGCATCCAAAGCCGGGACATCGTCCAGGGGGGCTCCACTGCGCAAGTTGGGGTCCTTGCGCACCGCTTCTTCCACCCGCTCCCGCAACATCTCTGGCCGGGACTTCCATTGCTCGAAGACCTGGCGTGCGGCCTCCACCAGCTCCTGCCGCTCTTCTCGTCGTGTGACCAGGCGAGGCAGCTTCTCTCGTAACTGCTGAAGCACCTGAGCGTATTGAATCGGCATACCGCCCTCTGGACATGTGTTCGAAAGGTGTTTCCATTGTAACGGGAAAGGAGAAGAATGCCAAGGTGCTTAAAACCTCTGAGGTTCGGACGAAAGTTTGGACAGCAAGGAGTGTAAAATAAATTGATGGGGCGGCGAAGCCGCCCCATCAATTTATTTTACTTCCTGAGGTCCCGTGCCCGATGAGGGCTACAGTGCCTTTGTCCTATCCCACGGGAGGATTGGCATTAAACACGGCGGGCAGCGGACGGCATACGGCCGACAGCCCTACGGCACCCAAAAGGCCGCCTCGGGAGCGTCGGCGACTTCCGCCACCTGCTGCGGTCTGAAGTCCGGCG
>WFVP01000175.1 GCA_015491595.1 Anaerolineales bacterium | reverse complement strand
GTCCTGCGTGCCCGCGGGCACCCAGGCTTCGTCCGTCACCTGGAGACCCGGCGGCAGGAAGAGGATGCTGGCCTCGACCTGCAAGGGAACGGGATGACGCACCTCGGCCTTGCCGTCGTAGGGCAGCTCGTAGGAGAAGAGGAGGCGGGACTGTCCCGGAAGGATGGGCACGGTGTCCACGAAACCCGTCTCCGTGGGCAGGAAGCGCTGTCCCAACTGGCCCATTTCTTGAGGGAAGCGCAGGTTGGTCGCACCCTCCGGCAGAGTGAACTCCAGCACCCCGGGCTGCCCTTCGGGGGCCACCAGGGTTTTGTCGCCCCGGTTGTTGAAGACGTAGAGCTCCACCATGCGCAGAAGGTTCTGAGCGGGTATCTCCACGAACAGGTGCAACCGCTCGACCACCACCTGGGAGGGGTCGGTGGTGGTTTCGTACACGGTGATAGAGGCTTCGTATTCCGTCGTGTTCTCGAAGGCCACGACCACGTCCTGGGCCAGGTACGTCACCCCCTGATACTCCACGGTGACCATGTACATGCGGTGAGGCTTGGCCTCCACTTCAGGGAAGACGAAGGCGCCGTCCGCGTCCGTGGTCGTCTCCAGGGTGAACACGGGGGTGAAATCGTCAAAGGCCTGCAAGCGGACCGGCAGGTCCGGTGGTAGCGCCTCCCCGCCACCGTGGGTCACCTTCCCCCGAATGGTGCTGAGGAAAGGCTCGCCGGGGGTGGCCGTCCCTTCGCCCGGGGTTTGGGTCAGGGTCGGCGTCGCGGTGGCCGTGGCCGGGGCTTCGGTTTCCGTGGCCACCGGGGTCGCGGTCAGGGCGCCCTCCGGAGGCGGGGTCGCAGGCGTGCCGGTCACGGGAGGCGAGGTGGGCGTCGCGGTGGGCGCTTCCGGCGTGGCGGTGGGCGTCGCGGTGGGAGGCGCCTCCGCCGCGGCGGTCATGGCCAGGACCCGCAGGTAGCGCAGGACCAGCGCGCGCTGTTCCGGGCTCAAGGCGTCCTCAAAGGCGTGGACTTCGCTCTGGGCCATGGCCTCGTCCCATTGGGCCAGGGAGCGAAGGGCCCAGACCTGGGGGTCCGTGAGGTCGGGCACCGTGCCGGCGGCCTCGGGGCCATCCCCCCGGCCTTGAGGCCCATGACAGGACGCGCAGGTGGCCTGATACAGCGCGCGGGCCTCGGCCTCCTGTTCCGGGCCGAGGGGCAGGGTGAACAGGTAGCCCAGAATGACCCACCGCTCCTCGGGGGTCAAACTGGTGAAGGGGGGCATCTGCCGTTCCAGGCGCCCCTGGGTCACCACCTTGAACCACTCCAGGGGCACCGCGTCCCACTGGCGTTGCGGGTCGCCCAGGGCCGCCGGGGGTACGGTGAGCTGGTTGCGCAACTCGCCGTCGCCCAGGCCCTGGGGACCGTGGCAGGAGGCGCAGCGCTGTTGATACAGCACCTCACCCCGGGCCACGTCCAGGGGCGCGTCGGGCAGCATCTCCATCCAGTTGGGCGTGGGAGGAATGGGACTGGGCTTCCATCCCGGAGGCGGGGTCACGTCTTCTGCGAAGGAAAAACATCCGGCCAGCACCAACGCGGCCAGGAGACTCAAGGACCACAGGAGGAGCTTGCGATGTCGAAATCGAAACACCATGGGAAAACCTCAACGTGCGGGGATGGTGCGTCGGGAGCGGGATTTGCGACGCAGGGATGCGGGAACTTCGTGGCCACAGGAGGGGCAGAAACGCTGGCCAGCCCGCAAAGCCGCGCCGCAGGAGGGACAGAACCCGATGTACTGGGTCATCTGGGCCCGACGCCGGGCCTGCAACAAGGCTTCGATTTCATCGGCCTCGCCGTTGGGGACGGCCACGGCCTGCCGGGCCTGCTTGCGGGCCGCCAAGAGGGCCTCCACCCGGTCCTCCGCCGAAGCTTCGGCCGCCTCCGGCGCCTCCTCGTGGCGCTTCTGGAGTTCTTCCAGGGCTTTGAGCACCTCGGCACCCTGCTCCATCAGGGCTGCCCGCTGAGCCTGATAGTCCTCAGGGGACATCTTTCCGGCCCGGAAGTCCACTTCCAGCTCGGCCAGGGCGTCCATGATGGCTTCTTTGCGGGCCAGGAGTTCGGACAACAGGTGCTCTTCTTCGGACACGGGCGCGCTCGCGGACAGGGTCCGCCACGGACGGGTCAGCCACAGGGTCACGGGAAGTCCCAGGGCCAGCAACCAAAGCCAGAATAAGGGGTCCATCGTCACTGCTCTCCCAAAACCTGGTAAACGGCGTCCAAGATTTCCTGCGTGCTCACGAAGGGACCGATTTTGATGTAGGCCAGCCGGCCATCCCGGTCCAGGATGTACGTTTCCGGTACGCCCCGGATGCGGAAAACCTGGGCCCATCGGGTGCCCAGGTCCGGGCCGTTGGGATAAGTGACGTTGAAGCGCTCCAGGTAGGCCCGGGCCTTGGCGTCGGTGTCCGTCCAGGCCACACCCAGGAAGATGACGTCGCCCCGGCCTTCCAGGCGCTCCCAGGCTTCCTGCAGGAAGGGCGCCTCTTCTTCACAGGGCTTGCACCAAGAGGCCCAGAAGTTGATGAAGACCACCTTGCCCCGCAGGTCGCCCAACCGGTAGGTTTCGCCGTAGTACGTAGTCAGGGTCAGGTCCTCCGGAACCCGGTCCCCGACCTGCACGCCGCGCTGGGTGCGCACCAGCTGAAAGCCCACCAGGACCAGCAGGAACACCACCCCGGCCACCACCAGGACCGCGCCCCACGACCACCGTCGCGGGGAGGTGGACGCAGAAGGCGGAGAAGGAGAGGCGGTGGGGTTCGTCATGGAAGGTCACCTCCACTCACAGGCGCTTGCGCAGCTCTTCCTCCAGCTGCTTGCGATAGGGGTCCTCTTCGGAGGAGGCGGGGGAACCCGTCTCCAGGACCCCTTCCTCTTCGTCCGGCGCGGCCGTGCGCCAGGCCTTCAGGGTGCGGAAGAGCAAGAACACACCCGCCACCACGAACACGGGAGGCAGCACGTACACCAGGACATGGGGGCCTCGCGGGCGTGGCGTGGCCAGCACCCGCTCGCCGTACCGTTCGACGAAATAGTTCAGAATCTGCTCCTCGGTCCAGCCCTGCTCCAGGAACTCCCGAATGAGCTGCCGCCAGTCCTCACAGGCCTGGGTTCCGCAGGTATCCAGGGGGATGTTCTCACACACCGGGCAGTACAGTTTCTTGGCGATGGCGTTCACCTCGTCGTCGGTGACCGAACGGGTGGCCACCGGCGTGGTGGGCGTCGGGGTGAAGGTGGGGGTTAAGGCCCTCACGTACGAGGGCGAGGTCAGGGGAAACAGCAAAAGCACGCCCAAGCCCACGGCCATCAAGAGCATCCACCCTGTGCGCACACGCGTCATCACCCTCACCTCCAGCGTTTCCTTCGATATGATGCACGACCCAAACCAGGTTTCGCCCTCTCTTTCACGCGAGAAGGGCACCTCAGGGCCTTCATGCCCCCCTAAGCATACCAGAGGGCCGCGGCCTTGCCCATAGGTCATTTGCCATAAGGGGAAAACAGGGGTTCAACGAGGGACCGGACGCCTCCATCCCGTGCGGCACGCGTCCCAAGGCCAAAGCGGCGCTCCGGCCGGGAGAGCGCTTGCGCCCATTCCTCCTCAGGCGAGGGAAGGTCCGAAGGGCCAACGGGCGGATGCGCCGGTTTTCGAGGCATCAAGGCGTGACCAGGGTCCCCACTGGCTCCCCGCGCAACGCCCGGGGCAGGGCCTCGGGGTCCCACAGGTTGAGAACCAGGAGGGGCAGGTTGTGCTCCATGCACAGGGAAAGGGCCGTGGAATCCATGACCTCCAGGCGGCGGTTGATGGCTTCCAGGTAGGTCAGGCGGTCGAACTTTTTGGCATCGGGATGGGTTTGGGGGTCCGCGTCGTACACGCCATCCACTTTGGTGCCCTTGATGAGCACTTCCGCGCCGATTTCCATGGCCCGGAGGGCGGCCGCGGTGTCGGTGGTGAAGAAGGGGTTGCCCGTCCCCCCACCAAAGATGACCACGCGACCCTTCTCCAGGTGCCGCAGGGCCCGACGGCGGATGTAGGGTTCGGCCACCGCCCGCATTTCGATGGCGCTCATCACCCGGGTGGGCACGCCCAAACGCTCGATGGCGTCCATGAGGGCCAGGGCGTTCATCACCGTGGCCAGCATCCCCATGTAATCCGCGGTGGCCCGGTCCATGCCGTGCTTGATGCCGATACGCCCACGCCACAGGTTCCCCGCGCCGATGACGATGCCCACTTCCACACCCATGTCGTGGACGTCCTTGATACGCCGGGCGATGGCTTCGGCCTGGGAGGGGTCAATCCCCTGGCCGCCGGGCGGGGCCAGGATTTCCCCGCTCAGCTTGAGCAGGATGCGTCGATAACGCAGGGGCGCATCGGAGCTCAGGAGGGAGCGAGGCTTCGCCTGTTCGCCCATACGTCCGCCTCCATAGAAGGAAGGGGCCAACCCCAACGGGCCGGCCCCTTCGTGGTTTTTACGCTTCGAATTCCTCACCCAGCTCCCAGCGCACGAAGCGCCGCACCACGATGTTCTCGCCCAGCTTGGCAATGGCCTCGGTGATGAGGTCCCGAATGGTCTTGGAGTCGTCCCGAATGTACGTCTGACGCAACAACACGGTTTCGTCCAGGAACTTGTTGATCATGCCCTCGGCGATGCGGTCCAGCACGTGCTCGGGCTTGCCCTGGGACCGGGCCCGCTCCCGGGCGATTTCCCGTTCCTTGGCCAGGACCTCTTCCGGTACGTCCTCTTCGCTCACGTAACGGGGGGCCATGGCCGCGATTTGCAACGCGATTTCATGGGCCAGTTCCCGGAACTCGGGCGTGCGGGCCACGAAATCCGTCTCGCAATTCAACTCCACCATCACCCCAATGCGGCCCTCGCCGTGGGTGTAGACGTCGATGACGCCCTCCCGGGCCTCACGACCCGCCTTCTTCGCGGCCTTGGCCGCGCCCTTCTTGCGCAGGATTTCCACCGCCTTGTCGAAATCGCCGCCCGCTTCCTCCAGGGCCTTGCGGCAGTCCAAGATCCCCGCGCCGGTGACCTCGCGCAGCTTTTTGATTTGTTCAACGGTTACCTCCATGGTTGGCTCCTCCTTCGTGCAAAGGCTTCAGGATGAACGCAAGGCCGAGGTCTCCTCGAGGTCAGACCTCTTCCTCCTCGTCTTCCACGTCGCTGTACAGGGCCTCCACCACCTCTTCTTCCTCCACCACGTCGGGCGGATGCGGGGCCCCTTCATCCACCATGGCCTCGGAGGCCTGCTCGGCTTCGGCCTCGGCCCGCTGGGCCTTGATTTTCTCCAGGGTGCTCGCGCCCAGCAGCTCCTCTTCCGCCACTTCCATGACCGCTTCCTCTTCCGCCATCACGGCCTCCGGCGGCGGTGCCTGTTC
>WFVP01000174.1 GCA_015491595.1 Anaerolineales bacterium | reverse complement strand
GTTCTCCACCAGGGCCCATTCCAGGCGCTCCCGTTCGCTTAGCTCCCGCACGATGACGGGGACGCGTTCCAGCCCCGCGGCCCGGGCCGCGCGCCATCGCCGCTCCCCCGCGACCAGGATGTACTCTCCGGGCTTCTCGCCCCGGCTGACGATGAGGGGCTGCAGGATGCCGTGCTCCCGAATGGACGCGGCCAGTTCCTGCAAGGCTTCGGGCGTCATGCGCTGGCGGGGTTGTCGGGGGTTGGGTCGGATGGTGTCAATGGGAACGTACAGGATGCCCCGAGAGGCATCGGCCTCTTCTTGGGGAAGCAATGCGCTCAAACCGCGTCCCAGGCCCTTACGCTTCCGGCTCATGAGGAAACCTCAGCCTCTTCCACCACCTGTCCGGGGTCCAGGGGCGGAGCTTTGAAACCATCCCCCTGAAGCAGCTCGCGCGCCAGCATGGCGTAGGCCCGACCGCCCAGGGAGCGGGGAGCGTAGATGTTGATGGGCAGGCCGTGGGAGGGGGCTTCGGCCAGGCGCACACTCCGGGGAATCAGCGTGCGGAAGACTTTGTCCCCCAGAAACTCCTTGACCTCCCGGTACACCTCCCGGGAAAGCCGCGTGCGCGGGTCGTACATGGTGATGACCACGCCCCGCACATCCAGTTCCGGTTGCAGGGCCGACTGGACCCGACGGATGGTCTGCATGAGCAGGCTCAATCCTTCCAGGGGCAGGTACTCGGCCTGCACCGGGATGATGACCCCGCCTGTGGCCGCGACCAGACCGTTGAGGGTCAACAGCCCCAGGGACGGGGGACAGTCGATGAAGATGTAGTCGAACCGGTCCAGGATGGGTTGCAACGCGCGGCGGAGCTTCATCTCCCGGGCCAGCTCGCCCACCAGTTCCACTTCGGCCCCGGCCAAATCCGGCGAAGCCGGGAGCAAGTGCAGGTTCCACTTGGGGTTGCGCAACAGCAGCGTGCTCACCGGCGCGGCGCCCAACAGGGCTTCGTAGGTCCCCCGTTGAACGTGGTACTTCTCCACGCCCAAGGACGAGGTGGCGTTGGCCTGGGGGTCCAAGTCCACCAGCAAGACCCGATAGCCCCATTGCGCCAAATAGGCGCTCAGGCTCACCGCGGTGGTCGTCTTCCCGACCCCCCCTTTCTGATTGACCAGGGCGTAAACACGTGCGGTCATGGGGCATACTCCGCCAAGACTTCGCGAATTTCCTCCTCGGTGGGAACGCCGTCCAGGCCTTCCCGCTCCACCGATTTGGACGCCAGATAGGTGGCCACGTGCAACGCATGCACGGGGTCCCGGGTCTCATACAGGCGAACGAAGAAGCACGCGGCAAAGATGTCCCCCGCGCCCGTCGGGTCCACCTCCCGCACCCGGGGCGCGTCCGCGTGAATGACCTCGCCCTGCCAGTACAAATCCGCGCCCTCCGGCCCCCGGGTGACGACCAGCACGGGGGTCATGCTGGCCAAATCGGGGATGCGGCTCTCGTCGAAGGCCAGGTCTTCGATGCTCAGCACCGCGGCGCCCACGCGCGGCAGCACATAGGGCGCTTCGGGCCAGGGACCCGGTCGCACCCGTCCCCCTTCATCCCACTCCCGCAACCAGCCTTGAGGCGTCACTCCCACCAGGCCGTAGGTGAACAGGGGAATCATGCGGGGGTCCACTTCCTGGGCCACGGGGGCCAGGTGCACGATGGGTGCCCGACGCCACACGGGAGGGATGTGGTAGTCCTTCAACAGGGTAGCCACACGATGCAGGTACTGGACCCGCCCTTTCGGCGTGTGCCGGTTCTCAAAGGTGGTGGTCTCCTCCGAAGGGACCCGGTGAATCTCCAGGCCCTCCAGCGGGCTCAGGTCCACATCGTCCGCGCAGGCCGTGACCACGCCCACTCGTAACCCCAGACGACGGGCCGTCAGACCGGCGTAGGAAACCGTTCCACCCAGATGGTAACCCCCAGGCACCACGTCTTGGGTTACGTGACCCACGATGAGATAATCAATCATGCCATCGCCTCCCGGTTCGTTGGGTTCATTATACCCCGAGAACGCGCGGGCCGAAATGAACGGGTCTCCCCCTCAAGGCAGGGGCGGCTCCAGGAAATAGGTCTCCGCCACGGAGCGCCAGGCGTCATCCGGCGCGTACTCCGCCACCAGGGCGAAGAAATCGCGTGGGTCGGCAATGTGTCCCGCCCATCGATCCCGATAGGCCTGGAGGAAGGTGAAGAAGGCCGCGTCCCCCATCATGGCCCGCAAATCCCGCAGGAAGTAGGCCCCGCGCAGGTACACCGCATCGCGATACGCCCGCCAACCCATGTAGTCGTAAATCGAGCGGTTGACGGGTCCCCGGGGGTTGTAGTAGTCCACCCGATACGTCCACCACCAATCCAGCCCACGGGGATACTGGTGCTCGTAGTACAGAGCCTCGGCATACGTGGCCAGGGCCTCGTCCATCCAGGGATGCAAAGCCTGGTCGTTGGCCACCTGGGCGAACCACCACTGATGGGCCGTTTCGTGCACGGCAATGGTGATGAGGAAAGAGGCCCGGTCGCCGTTGTAGAAGTCGAAGAAGCGGCTGCTCACGTAGTACAGTCCGTCGTATTCCATCCCATCAGGGAAATCGGCCTGCACCAGGGTGAGCCGGGAACGATGGTAGGGGCCGAATAGAGCGCTGTAGGTCTCCAGGGCTTCCACCGTGGCCGCCACCATGTCCCGTCCGAAGGCCTCCTCGGCAAGGAAGAAGAACCCCTCCACCTGGATGTCGGGTTGCGCCTGGACCTGGACCCGACGATAGTACGGGCTCATGGAGAACACCACCTGGCGGGCCTGTTCCAGGTGGTAGCAACGCCGCTCCTCTCGGCCGTCGGGGCAGGGCATGGGCAGGGCGTTGGTCACCACGTCAAAGGGCTGGGGGATGTTGACCAGCTCCAGCTGGACCTGGAAGTCCGCCAGAGGGTAAACCAGGTGCTCGCCGTGATACCAGGGGACGTGCATCAACCATCCCTTCTGAGGATGGTAAGGGGGGATGAACGCGTACCAGTCCGTCAAATTCGTTTGCCGGGAAGTGTACCCGAAGACCATGGGGCTGTCCGGCCCCGGACGCCCCGTGAGCCGGGGCAGGGCCAAAACGAAGGCCACCTGCAGGGTCACGGTCTCCCCGGGGTCCAGAGGCGGGGCCAGGTGTACCGTCACCCGGGAACCCTCCACCTCGTACAGCGCGGCTTTGGAGCGTTCCCGTCCCACCCGCACGCCTTGAAAATACAGCACGCCGGGGTAACGGGCCGGTTCCAGAATGAGAGGGATTTGGTCCAGGGGCTTTCCCGTGGTATTCGTGTACGTGATGACCTCCTGGACCTGAACCAGTTGGCGCAGGTAGTCGAAACGGGCCTCCAGGGTGTATTGGGTAGGCGCACGGCCCCAGGGCCAGGGTGTGGGAGTGGCCGTCGGAGTTTCTGTAGGATACAACGGTCGGGGGGTCCGTGTGGGAGGAAACGTGGACGTCGGGCGTGGGGTGAAGGTTGGCGGTGGCGTGGGCACCAAAGGGAAAGACCACGACCACAAAAGAGGCTCCAACGCCGCGTAACACAGGGCGATGAAGAGGGCCAGCAACACCCCGGACAGAATCCAGCGTCCTCGGCGCTTCAACCCCTCATCTCCTTGGAGAAAATTGCGGAACCCCGCGGCGCTTCACGGGGTTCCCGAAGATGGCCCAGAGCATCCATTACGTGTAACCCCCTCCAAAACCGGGCGTTGCGCACCTTCACGGCAGCAGGACTTTGGGTGGGACCAGCATATCCTGGACCGCCTGCTTGGCTTCCGGGGTGCGCACATGTTCCGCGGTCACGGTAATGGCGATGCCCCCCCGCACGTGGAAGGCCCCGGTCACCCGGATGAAGTGGGGGTCCAGGGCTTTCACCAGGTCGTCCAGGATTTGGTTCACGACGTGCTCGTGGAAGACCCCTTCATTGCGATAGGACCACAAGTACAGCTTGAAGGACTTGGACTCCACGATGCGTTCATCGGGTACGTAATCCACCCGTAAAGTGGCGAAATCCGGCTGCCCCGTGACCGGACACACGCACGTGAACTCCCGGGTCTCCAGGGTCACCAGGTAATAGCGCCCGGGAGCCCGATTAGGAAAGGCTTCCAGCTTCTTGCTGGGTTGCGCCTTCCGTCCCAACAAGGTCAATCCCTGCACATCTTCCGGTCGGGTACTCATGCCCGCACCTCCTGGTTGGAATGGATCCTCCTCTCCACCCATTGTAGCAGGACCCTATCGGGC
>WFVP01000173.1 GCA_015491595.1 Anaerolineales bacterium | reverse complement strand
GGGAAACCACATACCATGGTTGAAAATCACACAGTTCTGCAAAATCTCGATGAAGGCAAAACCCTTATGCATCCCGGCCTGGTACAGGGTATCTCCTATATGACTCTGGAAGACATCCACCGTACGGGCTACGAAGGTCGCGCCTGAGGCCAACATGAGGGCGATGGGATTCACAGGAGGCTCCACTGAGCCGTAAGGCGATGATTTGGTGCGCATCCCCTCAGGCGACGTAGGGGAGAGCTGCCCTTTGGTGAGGCCATAAATCGCGTTGTTGAACAGGAGCACGTTGATGTCAATATTCCTGCGGGCGGCATGGAGTAAATGGTTCCCCCCAATGGAAAGACCGTCTCCGTCTCCCGTCACCACCCACACGCTCAAGTCTGGGTTGGCCAGTTTAACACCCGTTGCCACCGTGGGCGCCCGGCCATGGATGGTATGAAAGCCGTACACGTTCATGTAGTAAGGGAACCGGCTGGAACAACCAATCCCCGAGATGATGACGAACTTCTCCCGGGGCCAACCGAAGCGAGCAAAGGTCTTCTGTACCGTCGCCAAAATGGCGTAGTCACCACATCCGGGACACCACCGGACCGTCTGGTCCGAGGCAAAATCCTTGCGGGTCAGGGTCACAGTCGGCATGGCCATGGCTTCCTCCTTATCCCCTACGCGCGCTGTCGAAACCAGTCGTCAATGGCGGCTTTGATTTCCTGGACCTTGAAGGGCCGACCCTGCACTTTGGGCAGGGGCCGGGCATCCACCAGGAAGCGGGCCCGCAGCAACTGGGCCAACTGGCCCATGTTCAATTCCGGCACGAGGATGCCCCGGTACCGTCGTAACACCTCCTCCAGGTTTCGGGGGAAGGGATTCAGGTAGCGAAGGTGGACGTGGGCCACGGATTTCCCCTCTTCCTGGGCCTGGCGCACCGCCTCCCGGATGGCCCCATAGGTGCTCCCCCATCCCACCAGGAGAAGGTCACCTTCCTCAGGACCATAAACCTCCACTTCCGGGATGACCTCGGCCAGCCGGGCGATTTTCTCCGCCCGCTCCTGCACCATCCGCCAGTGATGCTGGGGGTCATAGGAGACGTTGCCCGTCTCGGGTTCCTTCTCCAGACCGCCGATGCGGTGTTCCAACCCCGGCGTACCCGGCAGTGCCCAGGGACGGGCCAGGGTCTCGGGGTCCCGTAGGAAAGGCAGGAAACGACCGTTCTGCGGCCCGGTGGGATGGTCCACCGTCAAAGAAGGCAGGTCCTCGGGGTCGGGAATGCGCCAGGGCTCCGAACTGTTGGCCAGAAAGCCGTCGGAAAGATAGATGACCGGAGCCATGGCCCGGAAGGCCAGGCGCACCGCCTCAATGGCCATGTCGAAGCACTCGGCAGGCGTAGCCGGGGCCACGATGATGAGGGGGCTTTCCCCGTTGCGGCCGTAAAAGGCCATGAGCAGGTCGCCCTGTTCCACCTTGGTGGGCATACCCGTGCTGGGCCCCGCCCGCTGCACGTCAATGACCACCACGGGCAGTTCGGCCATCACGGCCAGGTTCAGGGCCTCGGCCTTGAGGAGCATGCCAGGACCGCTGGTTCCCACCGCGGCCAGCGCGCCGGCAAAGGCCGCACCCACGGCCGCGCCCATGGCCGCGATTTCGTCCTCGGCCTGGAAGGTGACCACGTCGAAGTGGCGCAGGGGCGCCAGGTGATGCAGGATGTCGCTGGCCGGGGTGATGGGGTACGCACCGTAGAACAGGGTCTTGCCCGCCTTACGCGCGGCGGCCACCAACCCCATGGCCACCGCCTCATTGCCCGTTATCCGCCGGTAGGTCCCAGGCGGGAAGTGGGCCTTACGGATGCGGTAACGGCGCTGGAAGAGTTCCGCGGTTTCCCCGAAATGGTATCCGGCCTGTAAGGCCCGCCGGTTGGCTTCCGCCACCGCAGGGTTGCGTCGCCCGAACTTCTTCTCAATCCATTCCAAGGTCGGCTCTAAAGGAAGGTCGAAGAGCCAGTAAACCAATCCCAGGGCGAAGAAGTTCTTGGTGCGGTCTACGAACTTGCTGTCCAGACCTTCCACGTCTTTCACCGCGTCCCGGTTGAGCCGGGTAATGGGCACGGGGATGACCTGGTAATCCTTGAGGGAATCATCCTCCAGGGGGTTGCGTTCGTAGCCCGCTTTCTTCAAGTTTGCGGTCGTAAAGGCATCGGTGTTCACGATGATGAGCGCGCCCCGAGGAAGTTCCGGCAGACTGACCTTCAGGGAAGCCGGGTTCATGGCCACCAGCACGTCAGGCTGGTCCCCCGGTGTGAGGATGTCCTGGTCGGCCACCTGAATCTGGAACGCGCTCACCCCACCCAGGGTGCCCGCAGGCGCACGAATTTCCGCGGGGAACTCGGGTAGCGTGCTGATGTCCTTACGGGCCACCACCGAAGCCAGGGAGAACTGGCTGCCGGTCAATTGCATTCCATCGCCGGAATCTCCGGCAAAACGAATGACCACACGATGCACTTCTTGAATCTCAGGCGACTTGGCCATACCACCACTCCTCACAGGCCGGAAGGCGGGATAGGGAAATGCCCTCTCGGGAATTAAAGGCTGGATACCGGGAGGGATGGAGAACGATTCGAAGGGGGAGGTCAACCAACACCCACGAGGCCGAGGTCAGGCCTCGTTCCTCTGGGTCAAGTTCGGTCAATGCGTCCATATACGCACAACATTCCTTTGTTCAATGTGGTGATTGTGAGTATACCACGGATACCCTGATTCGGCGCGCGAAAAACAGAGCGCGATCCTGGTGCATACCCATATTCCAAGCGCGCCCCCGTTTCTCACTCCAAACGAAGGGCATGCTATATGGGCCAGCCAAACCTATTTCTGCAAACCGTGAATAGTTCTGACCGGGCCCAGGACCGAGAGAGGGGAAAGAAAGGCTGACGGCGGTCGGCCGACGGCCGTCAGCGAATTTTGGTCCCGTGCCCGGTTAGGACTACGCGAGAGATGCAAAAAGGCGCAAGAAATCGCCATGGGGCCGCGCAACCGCCTCCGTTGAAGCGTTATAATTTGCAAAACGTTTTTCGGAGGCCATGCATCCATGTCCCCATGGCAGGTTCTGGTATTGCCCGGTGATGGTATTGGTCAGGAGGTGATTCCGGCCGCGGTGGAGATATTGCAGAAGTTGGTTCCCCAAGTGGAGGTTCATTGGGGGGAAGCCGGTTTTGCCGTTTTCGAGAAGCGATGGGCGCTCCTTGGCAACCTTTCCGATTTTACACCACCCCAAACCTTGTAGGGTAAGGAGGAGGCAGCCTGTCGCATACCCATATCTTACGAGGTTCAAGACTGGAGTTATTTTCGGCATATCTC
>WFVP01000172.1 GCA_015491595.1 Anaerolineales bacterium | reverse complement strand
GAATTGGGGCCCTTGCCCGCGGGCGCCATCGCCCGGTTCGGCAAAAGCGTCCTCCAGGAAGCCATCTGGAACACGTCGGGCGCGCTCTACGCCGTGGCCACCAACGAAGGCGTCTTTCTGTACAGCGCGCAACATACCCTGCAGGGATTCCTGCTGTCCCCTTCCCCCGTACACCACATCGGGAACCTGGGCGCCGACACCCTGGTGACCGCGAGCGCCGACGGCACCCTTGCCCTCTGGTCCATCCCGGAACAACGGGCCATCACTACCCTATCCCTGGAGCAGGGAACCATCACCGCCCTGGACGCGCATGTTCCGACCCAACGGGCTGCCGTGGGAACGGATACCGGTCAGGTCTATCTGCTCAACGCCGACGGCACCCTGACCGCCCTCACCCCGCTCGAGAACCCGAAACCCGTCACCGCGCTGGCCCTTTCCCCCAAAGGGAGCGTGCTGGCCGCGGGCTTCGAAGATGGTACGGTGGCCCTGTGGAACTTACAGACCCTCGACGCGCCGCCCCGCACCTTCCGGGCCCACCGGGACCGGGTGACCGTCATCACCTTCTCCCCACCCCCCAACACCGTACTCATCACCGGCGGCGCGGACGAACGCCTGTACGCCTGGGACATCGCCTCCGGCGAAAGGATTCGGGCGTACCCCACCTTGCGCAATCAGGTGACCTCCGTGGACTTCACCCTGCTGGGGGACCTGATGATTGGCGGCACCGCATCGGGGGATTTGCTTATCTGGGACCCCAACTCCGGCGTCCTGGGGCAGCGCCTTCCCGAGTACCATAAGGACGCCATTTACCGGGTGGACCTCCAGCCCACGGGAACCCTGGTGCTGACCTCCAGCGCGGACGGCTCCCTGACCGTGTTCGACGTCGGCACCCGGTCCACGGTGTTCGTCGACGATGCTTACGGGTCCAACGTGCAGAGCGCGGCCTTCCATCCCCTGGGTCACCTCCTGGCTCTGGGGACCGCCAGCGGCCGGGTGGACATCTGGAATCCCCAGACCCAGGAACAGTTGTACACCCTGGAAGCCCATCACGCGCCGATTACCAGCCTGACCTTCTCCCAGGACGGCCAATACCTGGGCACCGTGGACCTGGACGGCCGGGTGTTCATCTGGAACACCGATTCCTGGACCCAGGCCTTCTACCGGTTCTATGGACCCGGGGTCATTCCCGTGCGGGATTTGACCTTCGCGCCGGACAACTCCTTCCTGGCCGGCGTGGCCTGGACCAACCTCTACATCTGGGACATGGAGGAAGAGAAGAACAAGTTCGTGGTCCCCGAGGACCTGGTCCTCCTCCAGAGCCTGGCCCTGCATCCCTCGGGCAATCCGATAGCCCTGGGCACGGAGGACGGCCGGGTGCTCCTGTGGGACCCCATTCGGTGGGAATTTCAGGGCACCCTGACGGGCACGGAAGCCTCCATCCTCGCCTTGCAATACGACGCTTCAGGCGAACGCCTCATCGGCCTGACGCAACAGGAAGTGTTGGTCTGGCGCCAGGGTCCGGAACCTGCATCCCGTTATCCCCTTCCCTTCCAGGCCCAGGACATGCTCCTCCTGCCCGATGGTCGGCTCCTGGTCGTGGGCGCGGGATGGGGGGTGCTGGACCTATCCTCCGGCGCGCTGACGCCCCTGCCTGCGGTGTACGCGGCCTTCATTCAGGAAGTCCACCTCGCGCCCCAACAGGGGTACCTGGTCACCGTAGCCCGGGACGGAAGTGTGATACTATGGGATATGAACGCGCTCCTGCCCTGAGATGACGCTCAAGCCCCAGGTCGGAAGGGCCTGAAGGAGGGTGGTATGCCCCTCGTCCACCACCTCTATCAATTGCAGCAGCTGGACCGGGAACTGGAAACCGTCCAGCAGGCCCTTCTCCGGCTGGAAGAGCAGCTGGCCCACGCCCCCGAAGTGGAGGCGGCCCGCCGTCGCCTGCAGGCCGCGGAGGAGGAACACCGGGCCCAACAGCGTAAGTTCCAAGAGGCCGAGCACAAGGCCGACGCCCTCCGCCGCAAAATCCAGGAAATCGAGGGACAGCTGGCCGGGGGACAGGTGCGCAATCCCCGCCAGGTGCAGGTCCTGCAAGAGGAGTTGACCTACCTGCGACGCAAACTGGACGAAGCCGAGGAGGCCGCGATTCACCACCTGATGACCCTGGAAGAAGCCCAGGCCGCGGTCGCGGCCGCGCAGGAAGGCCTGGAACAGGTCCTCGCCCGCCGGGACGAACGGGAGGCCGCCTGGCAGGAGGAACGGTTGCGGCTCCAGGCGCGCCAGCAGGACCTGTTAGCCCGCCGCGCGGCCCTGACCGACCAGATACCGGAGGAGGCCCTGGCCCTGTACGAAGACCTCCGGGGGCGCAAAGGCGGCCTGGCCGTGGCTCGGGTTCAGGAGGAAGCATGCGAGGCCTGCGGCGCGCTACTGAGCGCGGCTCGCCGGCAGGAAGCCGCCCGTCTGGAGGTCATCACTCTGTGCCCCCAATGCGGACGCATTCTGTACGCGCCTTGAGGTGAGGGAGCATGTCCTGGTTGCCCCGTTTCAACGGTTTCTGGTTTTGGGTGGGATTCTTACTGGGCCTGGCCCTGGGCCTGATGGCCCGCTTCTTCCG
>WFVP01000171.1 GCA_015491595.1 Anaerolineales bacterium | reverse complement strand
GTCCGGGAACCGTGTCCCTTCTCGGAGGGTTGCGCGTAAAAGGCGCTTCAGGCAACGAGCCAGCGCACCTGGTAGGGGGCCAGGGGAACCCCTTCCGCCGGTCGGAGGGATTCTCCGCTGAGCACATCCTGCCAGACGCCCGGGAATTGGGGCAGGACGTATTGTTGGGGGTGGTCCCGCACCGAAATCAGGGCCACCAGGGTACTCGTACGGCCCGTTCGTTTGAGGGCGAAAACCCCCGGACCCAAATTCAACACCTCTTGTGGGGCTTGGGGGTGGAAGGCGTCCAGGGTCCGACGCCACTGCAGCAGACGCCGGTAGCCCTGGTAGACCCGGGCATGGGAGGAAGAGGAGGCTGCGAACATGTCTTGCAATTTTTCCCAGGAGAACTTCTCCCGATTGATGGCCCGGGGATAGCCCCGCTCTTCCACACAACGCAGGCAGTTCCGTGCCCCAAAAAGGCTGGGCAGGTAGATACCCGGCACCCCGGCCAGGGTGAGCATCACCGCCTGGGAGGCCAGGAAACGCTCTGCATCCAAATCCGTGGGATGGGCCGGGTCGTTCAGGGCGTCGTACCAGGTGATGTTGAGTTCGTACACCTGCCGTCCACCGTCAGGGAGGGCTTTGTACGAGAGGCGACCGCCGTGACGTCGCGTGGTCTCGTAGAGCCGTTCCAGGTCCCGGGAGGAAAGCCAGCCGTGAGCCGGCGTGACCCCGATGCCGTCGTGGGAAGCCAGGAAGTTGAAGAACGCGGTCTGGGGGCCGGGGGTTTCCAGGGTGGCGGCCCAGCGGGTGAGGATGGATGCATCTCCCGTGAGGAAGGCGTGCAGGGTGAGGGGCGGCAGGGTGAAGTTGTACACCAAATGGGCCTCATCGGTGCCGTCACCAAAGTAGGCCACGTTCTCTTCGTGGGGAACGTTGGTCTCGGTGATGATGCGCACCCAGGGGGCCACCGCGTCTACCACCGCGCGGAAGACCTTCACCAGGGCGTGGGTCTGGGGCAGGTGAATGCAGGGGGTGTAGGGTTCCTTCCAGGCGTAGGCCACCGCATCCAGGCGAATGACCCGCGCCCCATGGGCGATGTAATGGAGCAGGACCTCGATCATGCGCAGGAGGACCTGGGGGTTGTGATAGTTCAGGTCGATTTGGTCGGGGCTGAAGGTGGTCCAGACGTACCGACGGCCCTGGGTGGTTTCCACCGGGGTGAAGAGGGGCGTGGTTCGAGGACGCACCACGTGGGCCCAGGCCGGGTCGTGGGGGTCGTCCACCACGATGAAGAAGTCCCGGTACTGGGGGTCGCCTTGTACAAAGGCCTGGAACCATGGATGCTGGCGGGAGACGTGGTTGAGGACCAGGTCCACCATCAGGTGGAAGGACCGGGCAATGGCCTCCACGTCGTGCCAGGTTCCCAGGTCCGGCCGCACCTGGAGGTAGTCGATGACGGAAAAGCCGTCGTCGGAGGAGTAGGGGAAGAAGGGCAGGATGTGCACGCCGTTCACGCCCGGTTGCGCGTAGTCCTCGAGAAAGCGGCGCAATCCCTGGAGTTTCGGGGTCGTCGTTTCAGGGGGAAGCACGTGGTCACCATAGGCGATGAGGAAGACGTCCTCCTGAGAGAACAAGGGCCGCTCCGGGGCCCAGCGTTTCAGGCGGGGCCGCCAGACTTCCAGGCTTCGTTGCAACTCGGGCCAGAATTCCTCAACCAGAGAAGGGCCATACAAGAATTGAAGCAAATCCAACAAGCGCGTGTCAGCTTTCATGAGGCTCTCTCGTCGCCTTTTCGGCGTCTTTTCCGTCACGCAAAGGACCTTGGAGCACCTGGGTCCACGGCCAGGTATGCATGGTGGGGATGACGGAATAAGCGGTGAAGTCCAGGTGCAGGGGGGTGATGGACACATACCCCTGGGTCACCGCGCCGATGTCCGTGCCCGGTTCGGGAATGCCCGTAGGGGCTTCTCCACCAATCCAATAGTAGGGCATACCACGCGGGTCCTCACGGCGCTCCAGCCGGTCCCGGTATACCCGCAGGCCCATGCGCGTCACCTGGACGCCTCTGATGTTCTCCAGGGGGCCGTAGGGGATGTTCACATTGAGGTAGATGCCCGTGGGC
>WFVP01000170.1 GCA_015491595.1 Anaerolineales bacterium | reverse complement strand
CTTTTGGACACGATAGTCGAAAAGGTCGGATGGAGTCAAGGCACTACTACCCGTTTCGTTTCCGTAAACTCACAAACATGCTCCAGACCGTTCTCTCGGTCTAACCATACAACACGGCCAGCAAGATGGCCGAAGGGAATCACAAAACCCGTTGGGATTCTCCCCAATCGGTATCATTCCCCTGTAAGGGCCTGGGTTCGCCGGGTGTCGGGCACGACAAAGTAACCGTCCTCTTCCTCGGGTGCCAGTTCCCGCAAACGTTCGGGATGGGGATAAGGACGTACTTCGTCCTCCCGAAGCGGCGCCCGGTCTTCGGGACGATAGGGTACACCATGGGAGGTTATCGGAACGTCTTCCTCCAGGGGAATGGCCTCCAGCTTGTGGATGGCGTCCAACTGACGGTTGAGTTCCCTGCGCAAATATTCGGCTTCCTCCTCGGAAAGCTCGAACTGGGCCAGGTGAACCAGATGGTCGAAGGTTTCCCGGGTGATTTCTTCCGCCATAGAAGGCCTCCTCATCCGCCTGAGATTACGTCTCTACTGTAGAAGATGTTGTGAGCAACAGCCCCACCGCTTCTCACACCTTTTTTCCCAGCGGTCCCGTGCCCGGTCAGACCTATGCCCAAAGAAGGTGCTCGTCCATGAAGAGTCGCCCCAGGTCATGTCTTAACCCCAGCACCCGTAACGTGCATGCAGTGCGATTTCAGGTTCCCGACGAAAGGCCGGGCCGATGGGCCAGGTGGTCCCGTACCTGACGGAGGAGTTGTAGCACGTGCTCGTCATCCAGGCGATAAAAGATGTGCCTCCCTTGACGACGCGCGCGAACCAGGCCCTGATGGCGCAGCAGACGCAACTGATGGGAGACGGCCGAAGCCGTCATCCCCAGGGCCTGGGCCAGCTCGTGCACGCAAATTTCGCCTTCCGACAACAGGGTGATGATGCGTACCCGGGTCGGGTCGGCCAGGGTCTTGAACACCTCGGCAATCTGTCCGGCCTCTTCCTCCGAAAGCACCCGTTCTTCCAACCAGAGCGCCCGTGCCTCAGGGGGAAAATCGGGACTGCATACCGCCTCTACCGCAATGGCCATGTGTCACCTCCTGGACCGCTCTGTGGAAATTATACGGTCCACCAGGTCGGATGCATACCCATATCTTGGCTAAAGAAAATGTGTGGGGCGGCTTCGCCATCCCACACATTTTTCTCCTTGGGTAAGGTACCGGGTTATAATGAATCCTACCCGGTGCCCCGAAAAGGACTTTCCAGGACGAACGTGGATGGCCTCTCAATCCCCGGCAACTCCTCCCATCCTCCCCCGTGTTCATCGAGTCTTGAGGATACGCCGCCTGCGGGAAGTACGACGGTCCCCCTCGAAATGGACGGTCTTTCTCCTGTGGAGCCTGATGACGCTGGCGGCGACCTCGGGTGTGGTGCTCGCCCTGGGCATCCTGGTGCAGGCTCAGCGATACCAGGTGCTGACACAAAATCTACCCCCGGTAACCGCCATCCTGCGCTGGTTGGACCCGGCCCAGGGGCTGTTCACCCTACCCACCCGCCTGGAAGACCGTCGAGGCGACCATGTTTGGGGGGACTTGCTTCCCCCCGACGCCCAAAAGGCCCGATATGCCTCCTGGGGGACCATGAGCGAACCCCTGCGCCAAGCCCTGATGGCCGTCCTGGACCCCGCCTTCTGGCCTCAAGAACCGCCCCCCGACCCGGCTCTGGACCTGGCCAACACCTTCTTGCTGACCCGGGAACCTCCGGGACCCCAACATGAGGCGCGCATCCGATGGCTGGCCCAGGAGATGACCCTGACCTACCCACGACATCGCCTGCTGGAGTGGTGGGCCAACACCCGCCATTTCGGCCCCGGCCTGTATGGCGTAGACGCCGCCGCCTGGGCCTTCTTCGGGAAGTCCTCCCGGGAGTTGAATTGGTCCGAAGCCATTCTGCTGGCCGTCATGGCCCGATGGCCCCAGGCCCGACCCTGGCAGGTGAAGACCTGGACCCAAGAGCGGCATCAGGCCTTAGTGGAATTTCTATTTCGTCAGGGGAAACTGGCCGCAGAGGAACGGCTCGTCGCCCAACAGGTGCCTGACCTCGCGCCTCCAGGCCCCCTCCACCAAGACCCCTGGAGGGCCTGGTGGATGCAGGAGTGGCTGAGTCGGGGAAGTCCTCCCACGCCGGCCCGGGGCCGAGTGGTACGCACCACGGTGGAACGGGACTTTCAACAGGGAGTCGAGTGCCTCCTGCGGCAGGCCTATGGCCAGTCCCTGGAAGATTGTCCGGCCCTTCCTCCATGGCCCCTGGAGCCCCTGCCACCTGACCTGGAGGTGGAGGCCGTGGTGCTGGACCCGGCGACGGGAGAAGTCCTGGCCCTCACCTTTCCCCCGTCCCAAAGCGCTCCTCAAGCCCGGCCCCTGGGTACGGGCCTGGGTCCCTGGCTGTACGCCGCCGCCTTCTCTCGGGGATGGGGACCGGCCACGTTGCTGTGGGACGTACCTGCCTCCCTGGGCCCTTCATGGGCCGAGTTGACCAACCACGATGGCCGTTTCCACGGACCCCTACAAGCAGGCCCAGCCCTGAACAACGGCTACGAAGTCCCCCTGGCGTTGCTCATCGACCGTTTCGGTCCCTTAACCCTGGTGCCTACCCTGGAAACTCTGGGGTTCCCCACCACCCCGGATGAACTCATGACCGCGCCCCTGGGGGAAGGACCTCGCCGCACTCTACTCCAAGTCGCCCATGGATTGAGCCTCTTTGCCGCGCTGGGTCAATGGTCCGGCCGGGAAGCGCCTACCGGCCTCTTGCGCCCTGTACTCTTCCTGGAATCCCGGGCCTGGGACGGACAACCCGAAACCTTACCACCCCGGAGCCGCCAGTTACGCCTGAGCCCGGCCCTGGCCTACCTGACCACCTACAGTCTGGCCCATCCCGGATGGCGTCAGGGATTGCTTCGGGAGATGTCCTTCTCCCGACCCACGGCCCTCTACCTGGGGCGGGCGGCCGAGGGTCGAGTGCTCTGGATGCTGGGGTATTCTGCTTCGCGTGTGGTCGCGCTGGTGGTGGATGCGCGCAGGGTGGACCGACCATCGCCCGAACTCGAAACCTACACCCTCACCCTATGGCGCCAAGTATACGACTGGGCTCACCAAGACCTGCCTGTAACCGAATGGCCCCGGCCGGCAGAAGTGACCATCGTGCGGGTTTGCGTCCCTTCGGGCCTCCTTCCCACAGAAGACTGCCCCCTGGTAGAGGAAATGCCTTTCCTTAAGTCCAACGTCCCTCTGCACGCCGATACCCTCTACCGGCGCTTCTTCGTCAACACCCAGACCGGCCGCTTAGCCACCGTGCTCTCCCCGCCTGCCTGGGTGGAGGAACGGGTGTACCTGATGTACCCCCCGGAAGCCCGCGCATGGGCCCAGGAGGCCGGTAAGCCCCTGCCACCCACGGAGTACGACACCCTGCGCCTGCCCTCACCTTCCCCCGACGCGCAAATCACCCAGCCGGTTCCCTTTGGGTATGTCAGTGGCAAAGTGGTCATCCGGGGTACGGCCAACGTCCCCGACTTCCAGTCCTATCGATTGCAAGTGGGCAAGGGGCTGTATCCCAAACGCTGGCAGGTCATCGCCGAGGGAAGTCGTCCCGTCATCGAAGGCTCATTGGGCGAATGGGATACCACATCGGAATCACCGGGTTTGTATATCCTGCAACTCCAGGTGGTCGACCGCCAGGGGCGACTTTATACCCATACCCTGCAGGTCACGGTTGACCATCAAGCACCGGAAGTGGTCCTTTGGCCCCCCCGGGCCGGCGGCTTCCCTTCATCAGAAGAGGGCTACATCGTCTTCAGCGCTCAGGTGCGGGACGATTACGCCCTGGCCGAAGTGCGCTTTCTACTGGACGGAGAAGAAATCGCTCGTTTTCTGGAGGGTCCTTACCGATTGGCCTATCCCGTACCACCCGGAGAGCATCGGTTCCAGGTGGTGGCCATAGACGCGGCGGGCAACCGTACTACAGAGGAAGTGGTCTTTCAGGTACCATAAACATGGGACGAGATG
>WFVP01000169.1 GCA_015491595.1 Anaerolineales bacterium | reverse complement strand
CCGACCGGGCCCGGCCCACGCTGCGGGAAATCCTCCAGAGCCGGGGCGCCCAGGTGGAGGAGGTGGTGGCCTACCGCACCTTAGTGGCCCCGCCCGATACGCCGCCCCCGCTGGACGAGGTGGACGTGGTGACCTTTACCAGCCCGTCCACGGTGCAGGGCTTCGTCCAGGCCCTGGGGGGACGGCCCCTGCCGCCCGGCGTGCGGGTGGTGTGCATCGGCCCCATCACCGCCCGGGCCGCGCGCGAGGCCGGCCTGCCCGTCCACGCCGTGGCCCAGCAGTACACCATGGAGGGACTGGTAGAAGCAGTGAGCGGTCAGCAGACAGCCGTCAGCGGTCAGCAGTGAGCAGTGAGCCGACTGCCGACCGCCGACTGCAGACTGCTGACAGCCGACCGCTGACTGCTGACTGCCCACCGCCAGCAGGAGGTATCCCATGCACCTTGGCTCTTTCCCCCAAACCCGCTTGCGGCGTCTGCGCCGGACCCCGGCCTTGCGGCGCATGGTTCAGGAGACCGTGCTCACGGTAAACGACTTCATCTACCCCCTCTTCGTGGTCCACGGGAAAGGGGTGCGCCGGGAGGTTCCGTCCATGCCCGGCGTCTACCAACTTTCGGTGGACGAAGCCGTGCGGGAAGCCGAGGAAGTCGCGGCCCTGGGCATCCCCGCGGTCATCCTCTTTGGCATCCCGGCCCACAAGGACCCCATTGGTACCGAGAACTTCGACCCGGAAGGCATCATCCCCAAGGCCATCCGGGCCATCAAGCAGGCCGTGCCCGACCTGGTGGTCATCACCGATGTGTGCATGTGCGAATACACCGACCATGGTCATTGCGGCATCGTGCGGGAAGGCGAGGTGGTCAACGACGAGACCCTGGAGATTTACGGAAAGGTGGCCGTGACCCATGCCCAGGCTGGCGCGGACATGGTCGCGCCCAGCGGGATGATGGACGGTCAGGTCGCGGCCATCCGCCGCGCGCTGGATGAGGCCGGGTACGCCCACATCCCCATCATGGCCTACGCGGCCAAGTACGCCAGTCATTTCTACGGCCCCTTCCGGGACGCGGCCCAGAGTCCGCCCCAGTTCGGCGACCGCCGGGGGTACCAGATGAACCCGGCCAACGTAAGGGAGGCCCTGCGCGAAGTGGCCCTGGACATCGCGGAAGGCGCGGACATCGTCATGGTCAAGCCCGCGCTGGCCTACCTGGACGTCATCCGGGCCGTGCGGGAGGCCTTCCCCGTGCCGGTGGCCGCGTACAACGTGAGCGGCGAGTACGCCATGGTCAAGGCCGCGGCCCAGCGGGGCTGGCTGGACGAGCGCGCGGTCACCCTGGAAATCCTCACCGCCATCAAACGCGCCGGCGCGGACCTCATCCTCACCTATCACGCCAAGGAGGTTGCTCAATGGCTCCACAACGCTCGCTGAACCATTTCACCCTGCTCAAGTTCCGCCCCACGTACTGGCAGCTGGAACCCACGGCCCGCGAGGGCCTTCTGCAACAGGTGGTGGAAGCCCTGGACGAAGTGGCCCCGCGGCGCTACCTGTACCAGGTCTTCCCCAGCCGCCACGAAGCCGACGTGCTCCTGTGGTGCGCGATTCCCTACGAAGACCCCGAAACCCCGGCCCGGTTTTTCACCGGCTTCGCCAGGGCCTTTGAACCGCTGCATCCCTATACCGACGTCCCCCTCACCCTTTGGGGTGTGACCAAACCTTCCATCTACGCGAAAGGCCGCTCGCCCCAGGAAATCGACCCCTTTGAGGAAGCCCGCAAGCGCTACCTCATCGTCTACCCCTTCGTGAAAACGGCCGAGTGGTACTTGATGAGCCGGGATGCCCGCCAGGGCATGATGAACGAACATATCCGGGTGGGCCGGCAGTACCCCGAGATTCTGCAACTCCTGCTGTACTCCTTTGGCGTGCAGGACCAGGAGTTCGTCGTGGTCTACGAAACCGACGACGTGGTCCAGTTCTCGGATTTGGTCCAGGACCTGCGCAGCACCGAAGCCCGCAAGTTCACCTTGCGAGATACTCCGATTATTACGGCGGTGAGCAGTGAGCAGTCAGCGGTCAGCAGTGAGT
>WFVP01000168.1 GCA_015491595.1 Anaerolineales bacterium | reverse complement strand
GTGTACGTGGGCGGTCCCCGCCTGCTGGAGATGTTGGGGCTGGAGGTTCCTCCGGGGCTCCAGGCCTTCGTCCACGAGGCGGAACAGAACGCGCAAACGGTGGTCTACCTGGTGGATGGCGACCGGGTGCGCGCGGCCTTCGCGGTGGCCGACCGCATTCGTCCAGAGAGCTTTGAGGCCGTTCGACGCCTCAAGGAAATGGGGAAGCAGGTGGCCATGCTCACCGGCGACAGCCGCGCCGTGGCCCAGGCGGTGGCCCGACGGCTGGGCATCGAAATGGTCTTTGCCGAGGTGCTCCCCGAGCACAAGGACCAGAAGGTGGCTGAACTTCAGGCCCAGGGCTATCGGGTGGCCATGGTGGGAGACGGCATCAACGACGCCCCGGCCCTGGTGCGGGCCGACGTGGGCATTGCCATCGGCAGCGGCACCGACGTGGCCGTGGCTTCCGCAGGCATCATCCTGGTGCGCAGCAACCCCCTGGATGTGGTGAAAATCATTCTGCTCAGCCAGGCGAGTTACCGCAAGATGATGCAGAACCTCTGGTGGGCCGCAGGGTACAACATCGTGGCCCTGCCCCTGGCGGCCGGCGTCCTGGCGCCCTGGGGGGTGGACCTCTCCCCGGCCATCGGCGCGCTGCTGATGTCCTTGAGCACCATCGTGGTGGCCGTCAACGCCCAGGGACTGCGCCGGTTGCGTCTGGACGAAGTGGACCTGCCCACAACGCCACCACCCCAGGAACACCAACCGGCTATGGCTTCCGGGTAAGCCGTTGCGGGGACCCATCGCCCAGGTGGGTCCCCGTTTCGTGTGGCCCGAGGCGTCCTTCGGCTCCAAGGGGGAACGTCATCGTAACGTTTGCCCGGCGACATCGTTTATCCAAACATGAGGAGGTTGACCTATGACGACCGTATCTCGACGAGATTTCTTGCGCGTGGTGGGACTGGGGGGATTGGGCCTGTTGGTGGGCCGCTGTGTGCCCCGGTCCCTGCAGCCTGAAGGGCTGGCCCAGCCGACGGAAGGGCCGGGCACACCGACCACCGTCAACCCAACGACGGCGCCGGCAACGGCGGCGCCCTCACCCTCCGGTCCGGTGGACCTGGCCGTCCGCCTGACGGCCCTGGAGGACGAGGTGCAGATTTTCCCCGGGCGTCCGACCCGGGTGTGGCGCTTCAAAGGCGAACTCCTCCAGGGTTCGGAAGCGATGTTTCAAGCCCTGCCCGAGACCTATCTGGGCCCGCTTTTCCGGGTGCGCAAAGGCCAACGGGTGCGGGTCACTTTTGAAAACCAGATTCCCGAGGTCAGCATCGTCCACTGGCATGGCCTGCACGTACCGGACATCTACGACGGTCACCCCCGCTTCGTGATTCCCAAAGGCGCGGTGTACGAGTACGACCTGCACATCGTGGACCGGGCGGGCACGTACTGGTATCATCCCCATCCCCATGGACGTACGGGTCCCCAGGTCTATCAGGGCATGGCGGGCCTGTTCATCATTGACGATGACGAAGCCGATGCCCTGGGCCTGCCCAGTGGGGAGTACGACATCCCCCTGGTGATTCAGGACCGTCTGGTCGACGACCAGAATCAGTTCGTCTACCAAATCAGCGGCATGATGGGAGCGATGATTGGTTTCCTGGGGAACCGGATTCTCGTCAACGGTCGACCGGACTTCCGCCTGGAAGTGGCCACCCGACCTTACCGCTTGCGCATCTTGAACGGCTCCAACTCCCGCATCTACAAGCTGGCCTGGGAGGACGGTACGCCCCTGACCGTCATCGGCACGGATGGCGGTTTGCTGGAGAAACCCGTTCAGCGCCCCTTCGTGACCCTGGGGCCTGCGCAGCGGGTGGAGCTGTGGGTGGATTTCTCCAAGTACCCGGTGGGCACCAAGTTGCGCATGGTCAGCCTGTCCCATCCGGCTCCGGGTGGGGAACAGGGTTTCACCGTCTTCACCGTTGACGTGGTGCGCCAGGAGAAGCACGACCTGCGCCTCCCCGAGCGTCTTACCCCCATCCCCCGCTACCGTCTGGAAGACGCGGTGAATCGGGACCGTCCGCGAACCTTCGAGCTGGCCATGACCATGGGCCGGGGCTGGACCATCAACGGGCGCACCTTCGAAATGACCGCCGTGGCCGACGACGAGGTGGTCCGCCTGGGCGACCTGGAGGTCTGGTCCTTCGTGAACCGGGCTTCGGGCGGCGGTATGGGGATGGGCATGGGCGGCATGGCGCTGCCCCATCCCATGCACGTGCACGGCCTCCAGTTCCAGATTCTGCGCCGCGAGGTGGATCCGGCCTGGAAGCGGTTCTGGGACGCCTTTGCGCCCGGTTTTGTGGACGAAGGATGGCACGACACGGTGCTGGTGCTGCCCGGGGAGCGGGTGGATATTTTGCTGCGCTTCACCGACTTCGAGGGCCTGTATCTCTACCACTGTCACAACCTGGAACACGAGGATATGGGCATGATGCGAAATTACCGGGTGGTGGCCTGAACCCAAAGGCCTTGGACGCCCGGGAGATGGACCCCTACGATTCGGCAAAGCCGCGGGCAACGTTTTCGCCCGCGGCTTTGCGTATGGAGGATGGGGGATGGGGGACGTCCCGTGGGCCGCGAATTCAGGACCGGGTGGCTGCCTCGTGTATGCGGGCCAGGGCCTGCTGGCGCAGGGACTGCATGCGAGCCCGAGCGGCCCGCAGTGTCTCCAGCTCGCGATGGGCCCGGGGGAAAATCCACCAGGCCACCCCCAGGCCGAAGAGTACCCCCGTAAGCAGGCGCATCCAGGAATTGAACGAGCCCAGAGCGTTCCCCTGGTAAAAGCTTTCGGGGAACGCGTTGTTCGTCAGACGGGCCAGCCATTCG
>WFVP01000167.1 GCA_015491595.1 Anaerolineales bacterium | reverse complement strand
CCCATACGGCGGCCTGGGTGACCCCGCCTCGACTGGAGCAGGCCCGATGTCAGGGCGTCCGCCTCATGCCCTGGGAAGGGCAACGGGTCCTGGTTCTGGTGTTGCTGCCCGGCGGCTGGATACATCAGCGGGTGGTCACCCTCGCCCGGCGGGTGCCGCCCTCCCGCCTCGCGGAGTGGCAGCGCTATCTGACGGACCGCTGCCGGGGGCGCACCGCCCGGGAGCTGGCCACGCTGCCGCCGCCCCAAGACCCGGACGTGCGCCGCCTGTGGGAGGTGGTTCTGGACGAGGTGGACCGGGCCCAATCCGGCCCGGAAACTCCCCTTTACCGTCGGGGATTGCACTACCTCGTCTTCACGGAAGCCGCGCCCCGGGCCGTACAGGTCCTGGAGGAAGGCGCGCGGCTGCGTCGCATCCTGCGGTGGGTGGCCTCCCGGCTGCCGGTGGGTGAGGTGTACGTCCTCATCGGGGGCACGGAAGAGGCCCCGGAAGAGCTGCAGGGATGCGCCTTCATCGTGGGCCGCTACGGGGCCCGGGCACCGGCCACGGGTTTTTTGGGGGTAGTCGGCCCCTTACGCATGCCGTATAATGAGACGGTGCCGGCCGTGCGCTTCGTCTCGCGCTGGCTGACCCGTCTCTTTTCGGAGTCGTGAGTCCCGAAAAGAAGGGAGAGGTTGTGTGAGAACCCTGTTCTGGGGAGGCAAAGAAAGGATGATGTTCCCGGAAGAGCAACCGACGACGCCTATGGAAACCCATTCCACGGACAATTCCAAAGAAGCGCCCTCCACCGCCTCCAGCGCCACCCAGGCGGAGGTGGAGGCGTTGAAGCAGCAACTGGAAGAGGCCAAGGCCCAGGCTCAGGAGTATCTGGCGGGCTGGCAGCGGACCATGGCCGAATTCGACAATTATCGAAAACGGGTGGCCGCCCAGGAGGAGCAGACCCGCCAGCGCATCCGGGCCGAGGTCCTGAAGACCCTGCTGGAAATCGTGGACGACATGGAACGGGCCCTGGAGGACCCCAATCGGCCCCGCCGGGGCAAGGCCCGGGAATGGGCCCAGGGCATCGAGCTCATCTATGACAAAATCCGGCATCTCCTTCAGATGCAAGGCGTGGAACCCATCCCGGCGGAACCGGGACAGCCCTTCGACCCCTTCTGGCACGAGGCCGTGGGCTTCGTGGAGGACAGTCCGTACGAAGAGGGCCACATCGCCGAGGTGGTGCGCAAAGGCTACCGGGTGGGCGACCTGGTCATCCGGCCGGCCCTGGTGAAAGTGGCCCGGTAATCTGCTGGATGCCCGCAATGGTGTTGCCCTATGGCACGGCCCAAACGAGATTACTACGAAGTACTGGGCGTTCCCCGGAACGCCTCCCAAGAGGAAATCAAACGCGCCTTCCGTCGCTTGGCCCTCAAGTACCATCCCGACCGCAACCCCGGCGATAAAGAGGCCGAGGAGAAATTCAAGGAAATCAACGAAGCCTATCAGGTGCTGTCGGACCCGGAGAAACGGGCCCGATACGACCGTTTTGGCCACGCCGGGGTGGAAGGGGAGGTCCATATCCCCCAGGACTGGACCGAATTGCTCCAGTTCTTCGCCGACCTCTTCGGTGATTTGGGCGGATGGGCGCGGCCCGGTCAGCCCACCCGAGGACGCAATCTGACCGTCAACCTGACCCTGACGTTCGAGGAAGCCGTCTTCGGCGTCGAAAAGGAACTCCACCTCCAGCGGGAGGAGCCCTGTGCCACCTGTCACGGCACGGGCTTGCCCCCCGGCGTTCAACCCACGCCCTGTCGTACCTGCGGGGGGCAGGGTGTGGTGCGCCAGGCCCGCTACACCTTCCTGGGAACCCTGGTCCAGGAAGTCCTGTGCCCCACCTGCCGAGGTTCGGGCATCCAGCGCAAGACACGCACGCTCTCGGTCAAAATCCCGCCCGGGGTCGATGACGGAATGCAAGTGCGGCTGGGCGGTGAAGGCGAACCCAGCGCCAACGGCGGTTTGCACGGCGATCTCTATGTGGTGATCCACGTGCGCCCGCATGAGTTTTTCAAGCGACGGGACAACGACATCATCCTAGAGCTTTCAATCAATGTGGCACAAGCGGCTTTGGGTGACGTCATCGAAGTGCCGACGGT
>WFVP01000166.1 GCA_015491595.1 Anaerolineales bacterium | reverse complement strand
GAACTGCCGTGACCGAAGTTTTCCCCCACAAAGAGCACGTCCCCCGACCGGACTTTGCGAGCAAAGGAGGAATCCACGTCCTCCATCGCGTGCGCGGCGATTTCCTCCCGGGTGCGCAGGGTGTAGGTGTACTTGCCGGGGAAGATTTCATCGGTGCTGATGTGGTTGCCGTACACCCAGGCCCGACCCCGGACAGGTTCCCGGCCCGGCCAGGGGGTGGGTTTCCCCACCGGCCCCGGGGGAGGCGGCGGTTGCACCACTTCCACCACAGGGTCGTCCGGCGCCTCCAGGTCGGCTTTAGGGGAAGTGATGTACCCGGACGCCGCGCTCGCGGCCACGACCTCCGCGGAGGCCAGGTAGATTTCCGCGTCGGGCTGGCCCATACGGCCCCGGAAATTGCGGTTGGAAGTGGAAAGCACCACGTCGCCGGGTTCCGGTACGCCGAAGTGATTCCCCATGCACGGCCCACATCCCGGCGTACCGATGAGGGCCCCGGCTTCGATGAGGGTCTGGATGTACCCCCGCTTCAAGGCCTCTTCCAGCACCCGGCGCGAAGCCGGAACCACAATCAACCGCACGTTAGGATGCACCCGCCGGCCCCGGAGCACGGCCGCGGCCCGGGCCAGGTCCTCCAGCCGGCCGCCCGCGCACGTGCCGATGAAGGCCATGGTGATGGGCCGGCCCAGCACCGCTTCCAGGGGCCGACCGTTATCCACCCGATGAGGCAGGGCCACGAAGGGTCGTACCCGGTCCAGGTGCAACCGATAAACAGCCCGGTAAGTCGCGTGCGCGTCGGGACGCAGCTCGTGGGCCAGGGCCTGCTCTTCGGGGGTGCCGCCGCCCAGGTAGGCCCAGGTAACCTCGTCGGGTGGGATGTACGCGCTCTTCGCGCCCGTTTCGGCCATGAGGTTGGTCAGTGTCATGCGGTCGCTGGGGGAAAGGGTGGTCAGGCCCGGCCCCGCGAACTCGACCGCGGCGTAACGCGCGCCCGCCGCGCCCAGCGCGGCCACCAGGGTCAGCGCGGCATCCCGGGCTGTGGCCCCGCGTGGCAGGGACCCCACCACTTCCACCCGGATGCTCTCGGGGACCCGGAGCCAGGTGCGTCCAGTAGCCCAGAGCGCGGCCATTTCCGTGCGGCCCACGCCCGCCGCGAACGCACCCAGCCATCCCTGGTGCAGGGTATGGCTATCCGCGCCCAGGAGCACCTGACCGGGCCGCACCAGACCCGCCTCCGCGATGACCTGGTGGGAGATGCCCGTACCCACGTCGAAGAAGTGGCGGACGCCCTGCTCCCGCACGAAGGCCCGGATTTCCCGGTGGTTCTGGGCGTGCCGGGCCGTGGGCGGCGGCGCGGCATGGTCCAGCACGATGAGGAGCCGTTCGGGATGGACCACCCGGTCGCGACGTAGGTCTTCCCGGAAGATGCGGGCAATGGCCGCGGTATTGTCGTGGGAAAGGAGCCAGTCGGGTTCCACGGTGACGATGTCTCCGGGACGAACCTCACCCTGAGCGGACCGATGGGCCAGCATCTTTTCGACAAAGGTCATAGCCATGGGGACCTCTCCTGTCGTCGGTCGTCGTTCGTCGGTCGTCGGTCGTTGGGTCGTTTGTTGGCGTGGGCATCTTGGTGTGGGCTGCGCACAGCGCACCGCGAGCCGCGGGTCGGTCGATGGTCGTCGGTCGTGGCGTGCGTCGAGGTTATACTTATCTCCATCCCCACCCGGAGGTGAAGTCGATGGCGGAAAAACACCGGTTCCCCTGGGCGTCCACCTTCTTGCTGGCCTTTGGCTTCTTCGGCATCAGCCTGGTCTGGCCCATTTTCAACAACTACGTGCCCTTGATTCTGGCCGAACGAGGTGTAGCACCGGCCCTCATCGGGTTCATTCTCACCTGGGACAACTACTTCAACATCTTCGTGCAACCCGTCGCCGGCGCGCTTTCGGACCGCACCCGAACCCGCTGGGGACGACGCATCCCCTGGCTCATGATGGGCGCGCCCCTGGCCGCGGCGGCCTATGTGGCCATTCCCTGGGCGCCTACTGTGGGACTCATGATGCTGGTCATCGGTCTGGCCAACTTCGCGCTGGCCCTGTTTCGCGCGCCCACCATCGCGCTGCTGGGGGACCTTTTCCGACCCGAAGAGCGCAGTCAGGCCAACGGTGTCATCAACTTCATGGGCGGCGTGGGGGCCATCCTGGCTTTCCTGGTGGGAGGATGGCTGTACGAGACGGTCAACGCCTCCCACGGGCAACGCCTGGCCGAAGCCGCGCCCTTTGCCTTTGGCGCGTTCATGCTGCTTCTGGCGGCGGCCGTGGTGGTGATTTGGATTCGAGAACCCGAGGCCCCTGCCGCTCCCACCGAAGAACGGGCTTCCCTTGCCGACATCTGGCAGGCCCTGCGTAAGGGCCGGGGCGGCTGGAAACCCGGCTTTTGGAAACTCATGGCCGCGCTGGTCGCCTGGTTCTGGGCCTACAGCATCCTGGAGGCCTGGCTGTCGTCCTTCGGGAAGTTCACCCTGGGACTCTCGCCGGGGAAAATCGCCATGTACACCGCGGTGCTTCCCCTGGCCTTCGTGGCCACGGCCATTCCCGCGGGCATCATCGGCGGGCGCCTGGGCCGACGACGCACCATTTTGTTGGGCTTGCTGCTCCTCATCCCCCTGCTCTTTCTGGGGATGGGCGTGGGGAGCGCCGTGCAGTTGATGGGCCTCCTGGCTCTGCTGGGCTTCGCCTGGGCCCTGGTCAACGTGAACAGCCTGCCCCTGGTGTACGACTTCGGTCCACCAGAGCGTATCGGCCTGCTGACCGGCCTGTACT
>WFVP01000165.1 GCA_015491595.1 Anaerolineales bacterium | reverse complement strand
TATCCCATCCCTTTATCCGGAGTCCCGGACCCGGTCAGGCCTATGCGTTCCAAAGAAAATCTCTGCCTGTAGAGGTGGTCCAAACCTTCGGCCCATAGAAGACGGCTTGATTTTGGCAACGATTTGCATGCATCCTCCGCATCACAGTTGGGGGATGATGGCCTGGGCCACCAGGAAATAGATGAGCAGGCCGGTGACATCGATCAGGGTGGACATCAAGGGTCCGGACACATGGGTCGGGTCGATGTTCAGGGCTGTGGCTGCCAGGGGAACGAAGGTGGCCACCGAGGAAGCCCAGAGGACGATGGCAGTCATGGTGAAGGCCACGGTCAGGGAGACATGGTAATCCATCCCCCAGAGCAAGGTGCCCACCAGAGCCACACTTCCCAGGGCCACCCCCAAGAGCGCGGCGATGCGTACTTCCCGCAACCACACCCGCAGGACGTCCCGGGGCGTGACTTCCCGCAACACCAGGGCTCGAATCAACGTGGCCACCGTCTGTCCTCCCACGTTTCCACCAGTGCCGATGAGCAAGGGGATGAAGCGGGAGAGTACGATGACCCGGGCCAGGAGGCTTTCGAAGTAGCCGATGACCGTGCTGGTGAAGGTCGCGGCCACGAAGAGGAGCAATAACCAGGGCAGACGGGAACGCACCACTTCCCCCAGGCGCTGGCGCCAGTAGGGCTTTTCCAGCAAAGGCGCGCTTTCCACCGCGCCCAGGTGCAGGATGTCCTCCACCGCCTCCTCGGAGAGGACGTGGAGCACGTCTTCGTACGAAATGATGCCCACCAGACGTTTTTCGTCGTCCACCACGGGAAGTACCGCGAGTTCGTACTTCTTCATGATGTGGGCGACTTCTTCCTGGTCGGTGAGCACGTGCACGGAAATCACGTTGGGGTCCATGATGTCCCGGATGCGCACCTGGGGCATGGCGGTGATGAGGTCCCGGATGTCCACCACTCCCACCAGATGGTTCTGCTCGTCCACCACGAAGAGGTAGTAGGGGATTTCGATTTCTTCCGCGACGAAGGCCCGCAGCGCGGCGATGGTCTCTCGAACCGTGGCCTCCTGGTGCAGGGCCACGTACTCGGTGGTCATGAGGCCGCCCGCGGTGTCGTCGGGATATTGCAGCAGGGGCTCCACGTCTTCGGCTTCTTCCATCTCCTCAAGGAGCTCCTGCACCAGGTCCTGGGGGAGGTCGCCCAAGAGGTCGGCCGCGTCCTCAGGGTCCATCTCGTCCAGAATGTCGGCCAGGCGTTCGGGGCTCAGGTCGTCGGCCACTTCCGCGGCCTCCTGCTCGTGGAGCTCTTCCAGCAGTTCGGCCGCGCTTTCCACGTCCATGGTGCGCAGCAGCAGCACTTGGTCGCGCGAGGGGAGGCGGCGGAAGACTTCGGCCTGGTCCGCGGGATGCAGTCGCTCCAGTAGCGCCACGGCCTGTTCGGGTTGTCCTGCCTCCAGGGCTTGGTGTACGGCCTCGTAGACGTGCAGGACATCTTGCGTCACGCTGGTCATGGGCCTTCCTCCTGGACGGGATGACGCCTGAAGCGCGCCTGGGGAGATGAGGCAAGCATAAACCCCGTCTTGCACGGGGTCAATGAGTCTCGGGGACGCGCCCCGTGAAGGCCTCCATCCATGAGACGAAAAAAGGGACGGTGCGGCGCGGTGCATCCACGGCTCAACCCCGCCTCCGGGTGACGTGTCCCTACGCCGGGATTGGGGCAGGGCGGGCGCCCCCCGAGCGGGGTGGCCAGCCGTCAGGGACCCGGTCCGGTGGGGACGCCGGCTTCGCGCCAGGATTGCACCAGGGTGGCCGCATTGGCGCACGGGCACGCCAGCACCCGCAGCGTACCCTGGCGCAGGTAGCCCTCATACGGCTCGTCCCCCTTCTCCACAATCCATCCTTCCATGTTGAAGGCCAGCACGCCCCACGCGGGAATCCATTCCCCGTTGTACTTGCGTGCGAAGTGCACGTGGGAGCCCGTGGTGCGTCCACCCTCGCAGGAGGGATTGCCGATGGGGTCCCGGACGTCCAGCAGGGCTCCAACGGGAGGTCGGTTGCTCACGTGCAAGTGGAAAATCACCCAGCCGGTGCGTTCGTCCCCGTCTCCGTCCAGGTCCAACACCAGGATACCTCGCTCGGAGCGCACCACCAGGCCGGGAGCCATGGCCACCGCGTACTCCGGGGCGATTTGGCAGCCCTGCACCCCTTGGGGAGCCATGTCCAGGGCAGCCCATACCCCCAACCGTCCCCAGACCGGGTGAGGGCCGCCGGTGAAGTTCCATGTCTGGCCCCGGGGGAAGGGCAGCACGAAGGGAGGCTGACGTAAATTGCCGGGGATGTGGGGCTCTGGCGGCCGTTGCCAGGGGTCGCCGAACCAGGCGGCGTAGACCCGGAAGAAGCCCTGGGGGCTCACGGCCTGGTGGTAGGCCGAGGCCGGCAGGGTCTGGGCAAAGTAGTACTGGAGGGCCACCGTAGCCGCGTTGAGCCAGGGGTCGGGACGCACCTCGGTGCCGTCGGACAGCCAGAAGCGGGTGAGTTCTCCCGTGCGCCATCCGTAGTAGCCGTAGCTGAGCAAATCGGCCATGTGGGCCACCTGGATGGCGAAGCCCCGATAGCGGGGCTCTTCGAAGCCCAGGACGAAGTCTAGGTCCTTGGGCGGGTTGGGGTCGGAGAGCGCGCCAGCCTGGTAGTCCAGCAGGGCCAGCAGCAGGCGGGGGTCAATGCTAAAGTACAGGGCGATGGATTCCACGATGTACGCGGCCGGGTACGTGCTTTGT
>WFVP01000164.1 GCA_015491595.1 Anaerolineales bacterium | reverse complement strand
GTATTGAGGAGTTTGCCAGAAAGCAAAACGCCCCGCAGGACGGGCGTCCCGCGGGGCATCGTGTTCAGAAGACGGTTTCTCTTATGGGAATGGACATAAATAGCGCTCACTTCCCCCAGGGTCGGTTTCCGGCACCCACCCACGAACGCTCCGGTCAAAGGTTTCTATGCGCCACCAAACCCTTTGAAAGCCACATTCCGGACCGCCGATAATTCGAAACCGGGCATCGCGAACCACAGCCACTGCCTGGGCCCGAAGGCTGGGGCGCGCACGCACAATCAGCCCGGATTCCATACATTGCCACGCCTGATCTCCTACCCGAAAAAGCGAGGGTGGAGCATCGGCACACACAGTGTAGCCAGTGAGCATAGGTGTAGGCGTTGGTGTTGGTGTTACTATGACTTGTCGCACGATGACCCGTATCGGCCGGCTACCCGGATAGAGAAGGAGCAAGAGAGCCCAACTTCCAAGACCCCAAAAGACAACTTGATTCAGAGAGGGTTTCGGGGAGGCCCATCGATATGCGTTCCAGAGCAACCAACCTGTCAATATGCCCGATGAAAAGGCATATCCAACAAAACCAAATACATCGAAAATTCTTTCGATGAATGCCAGTACAAATTCAACGAAAAATTCGGCCAGATAAATCCGTTGAAACGATCGCTCGGGGGGCACCTCCATAGCTATTGACCTCCATGCAAAAGGCGTTTGACCAGTTCCCGGAGTTGCACGTAGCTGATGGGTTTCAACAACACCATCTCGGCGGCCTCCTGGACCATCTCGGCCAGCCGTGGGTCGGCTGTGGCCAGGAGGACCTTGGGGCGTTCGTCTTCAGGTATCTCCTTCAAGGCTTCCATGACCTTATCGCCATTCAGTCCGGGAAGGTGCAGGTCCAGCACCACCAATCGGGGCCGGTGGTTGCGGATGTAATCCAAAGCCTGGTCGCCCCGGGTGAGATGAACCACGGGCAGGCCACTGGCTTCCAGCGCGGCTTTGAAAATTTCCGCCTGTACGGGCTCATCTTCCACCAGGAGAATCTCATTTTTCATGGTCTTGACCTCCCAAAGGGAAGATGACGGTGAATTTGCTTCCTTTGCCCGGCTCGCTCTCCAGCCGAATCTCGCCATCCATCATTTCCACCAACTGTTTGACAATGGCCAGGCCCAATCCCGCCCCTGAAATGGCCTTGGACGCAGCGTTCGTTCCTCGTCGGAAGGGGTGGAAAATCATCTCCCGTTGCTCGGGTGGGATGCCTATTCCTGTGTCCTCCACTTCTACGGCCCAACGGCGGTCGTCCACCCGCTTGAAGCGTATCCAAACCGCGCCCTGTTCGGTGTACTTGATGGCATTCTCGACCAGGTTGATGAGAATTTGTTCCATCCAATACAGGTCGCCATACAGTTGGTCCGGCAGGTGGGGGTCCACTTCGGTGTGGACCTGTAGCCCTTTCCAACGGGCCATGGCCAGGGAGGAGGTCAGCCCTTTAAGCAATTCCCTGACCGTGAACGGTCGAGGGCGTAAGCGGAGTTGGCCGCTCTCCAGGTCGGCCTGGTGAAGCAGGTTGGCCAGGCGCTGGTTCAGATGCCGCGCGGTATCCATGATGGCCCGCACTTTCTCCTGCTGCCCGCCATTGAGCGGGCCCAGCGCTCCATCCAAGAGCATCTCGCTGAAGCCGATGATGATGCCCAAAGGTGTGCGCATGTCATGACTGAGGTTGGCCAACAGCTGGGACTTGAAACGGCTGGCCGCTTCGGCGCGCTCCTTTGCCTTGCGTAAAGCCTCCTCCATTTCCTTTTGGCGGGTGACATCTTGTTTGATGGCCACGAAGTGGGTGATGCGTCCCTTTTCATCGGTAACCGGCGCAATGGTTTGAAACTCGAAGTACAAAGAGCCGTCCTTGCGGCGATTGATGAGTTCTCCTTGCCAGACCCGGCCGGCTTTGATGGTGCTCCAGAGGTCGGCATACACTTCTCGGGGCATTTTGCCTGATTTCAACAAGCGCGGGGTTTGACCGATGAGTTCCTCGCGGCTATACCCTGTCATCTTCTCCATGGCAGGGTTGACGTACTCAATCACGCCTTCCGGGTCGGTAATGAGCACACCAGAGGCCGCGTGTTCAATGGCCTGCTGCAGCTTGCGGATTTGGGCCTCGGTTCGTTTGCGTTCGGTGATGTCAATGGAGTATTCGACCATTTCCACCACCCGTCCCTGGGCATCGAAAATGGGATATCCATGTACCTCGACGAAGTAGGGGGTGCCATCGGGACGGTAGTGAATGTGCTCCACGGTGTAGGGCTCGCGACTTTCGGTCACCTTTTGCAAGGGACAGGGATGTTCCAGGCCGTCACAGGGCGTTTCCCGGCGATGGGTGAGCTGGTAGCAGGTGGCAATCTGGGCGTTCTCCGAGATACCCAACCGACGGGCGGCTTTGTTGGCCAGTTTGATGCGATAGGTTTGTACGTCAATGACGTATAAGGGCGATTGAATGCTGTCCAGTACCGTCTGCAAGTACCGATGTTGGTTTTCCAGGGCACGGTGGAGGGCCAGTCGTTCCTCGCCGAACCGATGATAGAGATAACTGGATATCGCCATGAGGACCATGGCGAAGGTGTAAAGCAGAATCTGCTGGACATGAAAAGCCATGGGAGCCTGTTGGAAAACGGGCATCAAGACTTCGGCGATGAGCAAAAGGAAGAATTGGCCCACGGCATAGACGAGGAAGCCCCGGAAACTGAGCAGGAGAAAGGCCAACACCAGGGCCAGAATCATCCATAGCAACCAGAAAAAAGTGGTGCCCTGGAGAGGATGGAAAACCATGTCCAGGAAGAGGTCCAGCGTCCATCCACCAAGGAGCAAATAACTGCCCCAATGGTGGCGTTGAGTGCGGCTCAGGAGGTAAGCGCCTCCGGCCGATATCAGGCCGATGACGATGGGGATGCCCTCAAGCACGGAAGTGTCTTCAATGACCATGAGGACGACTTCGGGAAGGAAGTAAAGGAACAACACCGCCAGCGCGGTGGTCATGGTCAGCCATGCTTGCAGAGAGGCAAAAGAAAAGTCTTCGGAAGGAATGGGGGGAAACAGCCGTTTTCTCCAATGGGTGAACATGTCTCCTCCACAATACGCGAACGAAATATGTGGATAAGAGGGATAACAGAGAAATTTTCTGGCAGTTCTGGAATTACAAAGCGGGGCAGACGTGGACAACGCCTACCCCCAAGGTTCACTTCAGCCGTTCCTCCAGCCAGGGGCGCACCCGGGCCAGGGCTTCCTGTACCCGGCCCAAGTCCTTGCCGCCGGCCTGGGCCAGGGTGGGCTTGCCGCCTCCGCCACCGCCCACGGCCTGAGCTACATGACGGGCCAACTCGTCGGCCCGCAGGCCCCGGTCCACCAGGTCCCGGCTCACGGCCACCACGAAGACGGGACGGCCATTGGCGCTCCCCGCGAGGACGGCCACGCCCGTGGGGTGCTTCTGGCGGAAGCGGTCGGCCAGGGTGCGCAGTACCTCCGCGGGCAGGCCCTCGAAATAGGCGGCCAGGAAGGGCACCCCCCGGACCTCCTGCGGTTGCTCCAGCAGAGCCTTGAAACGTTCCTCGGCCAGGCGACGTTGCAGCTCCCGCACCTGTTTTTTGGCGGCCTCCGCGTCCTGCAACAAGACCTGAACCCGCTCGTCCACGGTC
>WFVP01000163.1 GCA_015491595.1 Anaerolineales bacterium | reverse complement strand
GTCTAAAGAGACAAAGAAGAAGCGATACGGACCTATACGCTTAACCGTGGGCATCGCTTTAACCCGCCACCAGCGCCACCAATGCCACCATGCTGCGATGAATCACGTCCAACAGCGTCAGGGGCCAGATACCCAGGACCAACATCAGTACCATGAGGGGCGCGATGACCAGCACCTCACGCACGGTCATGTCGGGCAACCGGGCCCATTTTTCCACCAGAGGGCTGAAGAGGGCATGCTTAATGCCCTTGAGGATGTAGGCACCGGTGAAGAGCAAGCCCACCAGGCTGATGGCCGTGAACAGGGGGAGTACAGGCCAGGCCCCCCGCACGATGAGGAATTCGGAAACGAAACTGTTAAGGCCGGGCAACCCCAGGGAAGCCATGGCCGTGAACATGAGCACACCGCCGTAGAGGGGCACCACGCTGAAGAGTCCGCCGAAGTCCTTCAGGTTACGGGTGTGAGCCCGGTCGTACAACACACCCACCAGGAAGAACATGCCCGCGGCTGTCAATCCGTGATTGAACATCTGCAACACCGCGCCGTTCAGGGCCTGAATGGCGTGCTCCGTGCCCGCAGCCTTGGCCGCCGCCGCCACGGCCAGCACCACAAAACCCATGTGATTGATGGAGGAATACGCCACCAAACGTTTGAAGTCCCACTGCCCCCACGCGGCCAGGGCACCCAGGAGCGCGGCCATGGCGGCCAGGAAGGCCAGGGCCGGCGCGTACGCCTGGGCCTGTTCGGGGTAGAGGGGAAGCACAAAGCGCAGGAACCCGTACGCGCCCAGTTTCAACAGCACGCCGGCCAGAATCATGGAGCCTGCGGTGGGCGCCTCCGTGTGGGCATCGGGAAGCCAGGTGTGGAAGGGCCACACCGGCACCTTCAAGGCGAAGGCAATCACGAAAGCCCAGAAGGCCAGGGTTTTGGCCGTTTCCAGGGGAATGCGCCAGGGGATGTTGGGCAGATACGCGCCGGTCAACGTGGGCCAGCGCTCCAGGACCTGGAGGTAGTCAAAGGTCCCCGTGACCAGACCCAACATCTGCAGGGCCAGAAGCAGGCCCAGGGAACCGGCCATGGTGTACACCATGAACTTCATGGCCGCATAGGTGCGGGCCTGGAGTTTGAACCCCGGCCAGACTTCGCGCTCACCCTTGGGGCTTCCCCACTGGAAGATGAGGAAGAACATGGGCACCAGGCCCACTTCCCAGAACACGAAGAAGAGGAGCAGGTCCAGGGCCAGGAACACCCCCAGCATCCCGGTTTCCAGCATGAGGAACAGCATCATGTAGGCCCGCACCCGTTCCTGGATGGAGAACGAGGCCAGCACGGCCAGGGGAACCAACAGGGTGGTGAGCAGGACCATGACCAGAGACAGCCCGTCCACGCCCACATGGTACGCGGCGCCGATGGCGTCGTACCAGGGCAGACGTATCCGGAACTGGAACTCCCCGGCCTTCAGGAAGTCGAAATTGGCCCACAACACCAGGGTCAGCGCCAGGGGAATGAGGGACACCACCAGGGCGGCCCAGCGCTGCACCTTGGGACGATCGGGCAGGAATCCCAGAATCACCCCGCCCACCAGGGGCGTGAAGAGGATGAGCGTCAGGAGGTGCTGCATCCAGGGGCTCATTACCTATCCTCCTTGAACGACATTGCCGTGATGCGCAACAAAACGGCTCGGCCTTTGCCATACAGAACGTGCACCGCGGTGTTCTTTCGCCAGACGTCCACCGGAATGTCCACCGTCACCATGTAGGTCGCCCGGGCTTTCCGGGCCAGAGTCAACCAGACTTTGGACCGCTGTTCCGCGTCCTGAACGTGCTCCATGTTCCAGCGAACCACCCGTCGCAGTTCCACCGACGGCTTCGCGTAATCCCGCAAGCCGATGTACCCGATTTCCCAGGGATAGAGGTCCGGCGTGAACACCACCGCCTTGGGAGGCACCAGGTTGGGCAGGGCCTCCCCGTACAGACGCTGAAAGGCCGTCACCGGCCGGGGGCGATAGGTGGTCAACCCCGCTTTCAACAGGGCCACCCCGCCGCCGTCGCTGTGGGCCCATCCCCAGAGCAGTGCCAGGCTGAACAGGCTCAGCGCGGCCCAGCGGGAGCGTTGGCTCTCGATACCGGCCCGTACCCGTTGGACCACTTTCCCGACCTGCCAGGGGAACGCGCGAGCCCACCCGGCCCCTATCAACCAAAGGGCCACAAGGAACAACGCCAACAAACTTAAATCCAGGGCCGTCTTCAGGGCCAATCGTAGGTAGGGCCGCACCCAGAGCACCGAATCCGGGTCCGGCACCCGATCCATCAGCCGCAGGGTCAGGTCCACGGAGCGCAGGTTGAGGAAACGCTCCACGGACCGGAAGCGTTCCATGGCGCTGGCCAGGGGATAGGCGCCAAAGGCGGCCAAGGGGAACAACACCGCCGGGTACACCCCGAAACCCCGCCCGGAGAAGGCCGACGCCGCCGTCCGGGCCGGAGCCTGACGCATCCAGGCCACCAGGAACCACACGGCCAAGGTCAGGGCAATGGGAACGAGGAAGCGCAAGCCGCGGATGAGGTCCATGCGATAGATGCGCGCCGAGAGGCGAGGGCTGACTAAGTGCAATCCAAAGGAAAGCACCAGCAGACTCACAACCCAGACCAGGACCATCCGCGCCTGCAGGCGCTCCCGTTCCTCACCGTGTCGTCGCAACCAGAAAAGGCCCACCAGGGCCAACAACAGCACGGAAATCCGGGGCAGGAGCACCCAATACAGGACGAAGAGCAGGGGTGCGGCCACCAAGCCCTGGAGGTACTCCTGATACTGGGCCTCGAGGGTCGCGGAGGCTGTGGCCGCCCCGGTCACAGCGCTGGCCAGCTGGGCCGGGACCTCGCTCAAGAAATACAGCACCGGAGGCACCAGCAGGACCAGCGCGGCCAGGGTCAGCGCCCCCCGCAGACGCCAGCGCGCGGTCCCCGAGGGCACCAGGGGGGTCAGGAGGACCATGAACCCCGCCCACAGGGCCACCATCCAGAACGCGCCGCTGCGGAAGTGCAGGTAACTAAGGGCACCGTTGGCCAAAAGAATCCACGACCAGACTCGCGGCTGGGTGACGTACTTGAAGGACAGCCACCAGAGGAAAGGCAGGGCCGCCTGGTACAGGTGGCGAGCCCAAGGGTCTTCGTAAATGCCCCAATGGGTCCCCTGAGGAAATCGAATCCACACCAGGGGGATGTGCAAAAGCGCGTACAACACGGCCCATCCCCGCCGCCGGAACAGCTCGTTGCCCACCAGATAGAAGCCCCACGACTGGAAGAAAACGACGGGGACCAGCAACACCACCGTTGCAGTGCCGAAATCACCGAACACGTCCTCCAGCACCCGCAACAGGTTGGCCAGTACGATGTGGTTGTACGCACACACCGGACCCCACATCCGGGCCGCCCGGCGGAAGTTTTCCGGATAATCGCACTTGGCGGCGTAGGTGGCCACCCGTCCCGCGTCGGCTCCCAAATCGATAAACGGCGACTGACCCTGCCAGCGTCCCCAGAACACAAGCAGGGCGAGGAGCAGGAAAAGCGCGTAGGGGGTCAGCCTGAGCACGCGGGACTTCATCACACTCCGTAACCCTCATGACATGGTGGCAAAGTAATACACCAGCACCAAGAAGGCCACCAGATGGGCCAGGGCCACCAGCATGTATTGCTGCACCCGACCCGTCTGGAGCGCCCGGAAGGAGCGTCCGAAACCCTTGGTGCCTTCGCCCACCGCGTCGCCAAACCCGTTCACGATGGGCAGGTCAATGTAGTTCCGCAAGAAGCGCCCCAGGGCCACCGACGCCCGGGCCACCAGGTGCAGCACGCCGTCAATCACCGTGCGGTCCAGCCAGCGGAAGGTGAAGACCTCGGCCAGCCAATAGGCCGGTCGCACAAACAGGAAGGCATAAAGCTCGTCAAAGTAGTACTTGTTCTTCAACAGGGTGAACAAAGGACCCAGGGGACGGGCCAGGGGGTCGGGCTGGTCCGCCCGTTCCACCCCACGGTAGACCACGTAGCCCAGCGCCAGCCCGCCCAGGGAAACCAGGATGGAGACGGCCAGGGGGAAGAGGGAATGGGGCGTCTCTCCCACTTCCCCTTTCTCCACGATGCGATACAGCGCGGCGCCGACCCACTCCTGGAACCACTCGGGCAGCAGGCCGCCCAGCACCGGGAAGTACTTGGGCACGCCAATCCAACCGTACCCCAGGGCGAAGACGGCCAGCACCATCAGCGGTACGGTCATGGTCTTGGGGGTTTCCTGGGCGTGCTCCGCAGCACGGGTACGCGGCTTCCCCAAAAAGGTCAGCGTAATCTGGCGCATGGTGTAGAAGGCAGTGAGCAGGGCGGCAATGGCCAGGGTCCAGAACACCACCGTATGACCCGTGTTGAAGGCTGCGCCCGAAATCTCGTCCTTGGACCAGAAACCGGCCGTCACCACGGGGAAGCCCGCCAGGGCGAAACCGCCGATGAGGAAGGTCCAGAAGGTAACGGGCATCTTGGCCTTGAGACCGCCCATGTTGTACATGTTCTGGGGGTCGATGT
>WFVP01000162.1 GCA_015491595.1 Anaerolineales bacterium | reverse complement strand
TCACCCTTCTGTTAGAACAGTGAAAAGCCCTGGGACCTCCGCGGGAAAGACTGGCACGTCCCTCCATTTTCGGTACAATTACAAACGTGTTCCCCCAGGAGGAAACATGCCGCGCGTCAAAGTCCTCTTCTTCGCCTCCTATCGAGAGCGCACCGGCCTTCGGGAGCTCACCCTGGACCTGCCGGAAGGCACCCGGGTGCGGGACCTGGTGAACCGGCTCCGCGAAGACTTTCCCCAGGTCGGCGAACTGTGGGACCATGCCCTCATCGCCGTAGACCACAAGTACGCGGCTCTGGAGGACGCCCTCCAGGAGGGCATGGAAATCGCCTTCTTCCCGCCCGTGAGCGGCGGCGAGGAACCGCCCACGGTGGTCATGGTCACGGAAGAGGTGCTGGACCTGGACGCGCTGGTGGCCCGCATCGTGGCACCCACCACAGGCGCGGTCTGCCTGTTCACCGGTGTGGTGCGGGCGAAGACCCAGAAAGGACCCGTCACCGAGACCTCGTACCTGGAATACGAGGCCTACATCCCCATGGCCGAAGCCAAGATGCGTCAGGTGGCCCGGGAGATTCGGGAGCGCTGGCCCCAGGTGGAGGGCATCGTCATCGTGCAGCGCATCGGCCGGCTGGCGCCGGGCACCCCCACGGTGCTCATCGCCTGCGCGGGTCCCCATCGGGACAGCGGCGTCTTCGAAGCCGCCCGATACGGCATCGACCGCCTCAAGGAAATCGTGCCCATTTGGAAGAAGGAAGTGGGACCCCAAGGCGAGGTTTGGGTCGAAGGTCATTATCGTCCCCGTCCCGGGGAATAGAGCAACTTTTCCCTCCTTTTCCGGTTTGTATTTTATGAAACCATCAACAAAGGAGGAGAAGGATGCGCATTGTCAAAACCGTAATCGGCATTTTGGTGGCCCTTGTGGTGCTCTTTTACGTGGGCGACTACCTGGCGAACTTGCGCTCCGGAGGCGAGGCGTGGGGCCTGGGTCCCCAAAGTGAGTTCGGCGTCTCCGGCTGGGTCACCTGGACGATTATTGGCCTGATTGTGGTGGGCGTCATTGTGGCCTTCTTCGCGCAAAAAGAGGACCTCTGGAAAGTGGGCACCCGGGAGGTGGTCTTCATGGCCATCGGCGCGGTACTGTACGGCGTGCTCTCCTGGGTGACCAACGTGACCACCATCGTGGTCCCCGCCGTCAGCCTGGTGGCCCTGCGGCCGGCCGTGGTGATTCCGCCGTTGTTCGGGTATCTCTTCGGTCCCGTAGTGGGATTCTTCGTGGGCGCCTTTGGCAACGTCCTGGGCGACGCCATCACCGGCTGGGGCGTCTTCCCCGTGTGGGACATCGGCAACGGTCTCATGGGCATGATTCCCGGCCTCATCTGGGCCTTCGAGGACCGGAAGCGGGCTACCAAGATGGCGGGCATCCTGACGGTGGTCCTGCTGGTGGTGCTCTCGGTGTTGACCTTCCTATCGCCGGAGAAGGTCTTCGAGAACCCCATCATCGGCGGCGAACCGGTGAACCACGCGGCCTTCTGGTGGGTCCTGTTGGTGGGAGCCATCCTGGTGGGCGCGATGCTCTACTTCGTGGAGAAGCGCTTCAGCGACGCCCTGGCCCTGGCCATCTGGGGCGCCCTGGGCACCATCGTGGGCATCGGTTTCGCGGCCATTGCGGACATTTGGATTAACGGCTATTCCTTCTTCGTGGCCATGTTGGGTGAGTTCCTACCCGCGGCCGGACCCGACGTGCTCTTCATTGCCATCCTGGGGCCCATCCTGCTCCAGGCTTACGAAGAGGCCACGGGCCGCGCGGGCCGGTAAAGCACCGAACGTTTTCGGGGACGTCCGCGGCCGTGGACCGCGGACGTCCCCGGCCAACACCGCGACCATCGAGATACGCGTATGCTTGTCACCTGGCGCTACAAAGACCGCGGAACGTTCCTGTACCGCTTCGACCCCCGGGCACGGTTGCTCTTCATCCTGGGGGTCATGTTTGCCACCTACCTGATTTGGGACATCCGCGTCGTGTTCCTGTGGTTCGCCCTGGCTCTGGGCCAGTACCTGGTGGCCCGCATCCCCTTCCGTCAGACCCGGCGGTTCTGGCTCGTCATCGGCATGCTGGCCCTGGCCCTCTCCCTGCTCACCCTCCTCACCCGGGGGCGCCTCACCGGATTCGTGGAAACCCAAACCGTCTTCTGGGAAGGCCCCACCTGGCACCTGGGGCCCTGGACGATTCAACCGTCTTTGAGCGTGGAACAGCTCATGTTCCTGTTCACCCAGTTGCTGCGCATCTTCACCTTCGCCCTCCTGGCCGTAGTCATTCCCTACACCTTCCACCCCGCCCTCTACGGCGCGACCTTCCACGGCCTGGGGTTCTCCGACAACATCGCCTTCGCCATGGACCTGGCCTTCCGCCTGGTCCCCTCGGTGGGGCGGGATTTCCAAATCATCGTGGACGCCCAGCGTTCTCGGGGCTATGAATTGGAGAAAGTCCAGGGCGGGCTTATCGGACGCATCCGTCGCCTGGCACCCCTCATGGTCCCCTTAGTGGTCGGGGCCATCATCAACGGCGAGGAAATCATCGACGCCATGGACTTGCGGGCCTTCGGGGTGGGCAAACGTACCTGGCTCTACGAGCTCAAGTACGCCCCGCGGGATTACGCCCTCCTGGGCTTCACCCTCCTTCTGCTGGCCCTGGCCGTTTACCTGCGGACCCAGGGCTTCGGCATGTTGTGGATTCCCCCCTCCTGGCTCGCCTGGGGAGGATAAGCCACTCGCGAGCAGACCCTCATCCAAGCAGGGCCTTCCTCAGGCCAACAGAGCGGCCAGAACCCAACGGTCGTGTTCGGGCTGAAAGAAGAGATGAACCAGGGCCCCTGGACGCAGGGCCAACGTGTGGTTCTTGGTGAGGGGCAGACCGAAACACAGGTGGAACAGCCCCTGCAGCACCGGCGCGTTGGCCACCACCGCCACCCCGTGTTCCTCATCCTGGACCCATTGGGACAGCAACCGGCCCCAACGCCCCAGGTGTTCCAGCCACCGCGCCTGGCGTAAAGGTTCGGGCATCCCCGGACTCTCCTCTGGGGATGCCAGGTCCGCCAGGGCCTCCCGCGGCGCTCCCAGGACCCGGGCCACCGCCTCCGCCGGAGAGGCCAAGGCCGCCGGGGCCAGGACCCGACCCACCACCACCTCCTGGGCACGGAGGTAAGGCAACCAGGTACCTTCCAGCACCGCCTGCAGCGCTTCCTCTGGAGGCAAGAGCAGGAGCAAGTGCCACGCAGTGGATGTCGTCATGAGTCCTCCTGGGGCTCCTCCGGGGGTTCTTCCTTGCGCACCCGAACCTGCCGTATGCGCCGCCCTTCCACCTTCTCCACGGTCATCACCAGGGACCCTTCCCGCACCTGCTCCCCTTCTTCGGGGATGCGGCCCAGGCGGGTGAAGATGAAGCCGCCCAGGGTATCCGCCACGTTCCGGTCCAGCTTGGTCCCCATGATGTCGTTGAAATCGTCAATGTCAATGCGTCCGTTGAAGATGTACTCGTGCTCCGAAATCCGCCGGTACGGCGTGATGGGCCGGTCGTACTCGTCCAGGATTTCCCCCACGATTTCCTCAACGATGTCTTCCAGGGTCACCAGGCCGGCCACACCGCCATACTCGTCCACCACGATGGCCATATGGATGCGACGGGCCTGCATCTCCTGCAACAGCTCGTCCACCCGCTTGGCCTCGGGCACGAAGTACGGCTCCCGGACCAGGTCCCGAACTGCCACCCGGTCCCAATCCCCCTTGAGGCACCGCTCCAGCAAATCCTTGCTGTACAGCACGCCAATGATGTTGTCCACCCGACCCTCGTACACGGGAAGGCGGGAGAACCCCGAAGTGATGAAGGTGCGCAACGCCTCCCGCAAAGGCGTGTGCACGTCCAGGACCACCATGTCAATCCGGGGCACCATGATCTCCCGGACCAGGGTCTGGCTCAAGCGCAGCACCGCGTACACCATGCGCAGCAAGGGCGAGGCCATGCGGGGATAGCCCGTGGCCTCCAGGAGGGCCATGAAGGTTTCCTGACTGAGGGCCAGGGCCTGTTGGGGACCGGGAATCCGGAAGAAGGGGCGGAAGAGCCACGTCACCGGCCGGAACAGGCGAATGAGGGACAGGGCCAGGGACGCGAACCGCAAGGCCCAGGCCTTCCAGCGATGGAACAACCGTCCTCCCAACCATTCCTCCAGGAGGACCATGAACACCATCAGGCCCACCAGCAGGCCGATGACCGCCCACGGTTCCAGACCCTGCCAGGACAGCCACCAGGCCCAGAGCAGAATCCACAAGCCGTGGACCAGGGTCTGCAGAAAGTACACCGCCAGGGTCAGGGTGGTCCGATGGGTGATGAGCTCTTCCAGGAGCCTCTGGCGTTCGGGATGGGTGCGCTTGAGGGAGAGCAGGTCCCCGATGGGAACCCGAACCCACACGGCCCGCAATCCGGCCAAGAACAACATCATCAGGGTCAGGAAGGAGATGAGGCCCAGAAACAGGGGGGTACTCAGCGGGTCGTCCATGATAGCATTACCTTCCGGTCGAGGAATCCTCCTGCGGGGGAGTCAGACGGCGAATGGCTCGCGCCGGCACACCGACCACCACCGTGTAGGGCGGCACGTCCTTGGTGACCACCGCGCCCGCCCCGGTGCGCGCGCCTTTGCCCACCCGTACCGGGGCCACCAGCATAGTATCGCTGCCGATGAACGCGTGGTCCTCGATGG
>WFVP01000161.1 GCA_015491595.1 Anaerolineales bacterium | reverse complement strand
TTCCCCGTCAGGGCGGCCTCGATGAGTGGGCGCGCCAGGTTGACGGGACGAAGGGCATTGATGTAGCCGCCGATGGGTACACAGGTGTCCTGCTCATCAATCACGCCGTCGTTGTTGGTATCCACCAGAGGACGACAGTCCACGACTTCCTCGGTATCGCCCGCGCCCACCAGGGAAGGGATGCCCACCAGTTCGCCTTGCAGATTGGCGGCCAGGCCGCCGCTGCTTCCCCCGGCAATGGTGGCCGAGGTTTTTATCCACGCGCGCGCACCATAACCGGGTTGGGAGGTGAACCCGCTGACCTCGCCCCGGGTGAGGGTGATGGTCTCCCCGCCAATTCCCGGATAGCCCAGGATGAGCAGAGGGTCTCCCAGACGAAGTTGGTCCGAATCCCCCAGGGGAACGGCGGGCAGGTCGGGAGACCTGGACAGGGGGTTCCCGTCGGCATCCCGGTCGATTTTGATGACGGCCAGATCCAGTTTGGGGTCGGCCTGGATGACCCGGGCCCGATACGCGGGCTCGGGCGGCTGGTCAGGCTGTTGGGTGACCAAAATCAGCAGGTCGTCCACGGGCTGTCCGAAGTCGTCCAGGACCACATGCGCGTTGGTCAGGATGTATCCCCGGGCGTCCACCACCGTGCCCGAGCCGCTCCATACGGGCTCCAGGGTGCCGTCGGGTCGGATTTTCAGGGCCACAATCATGACCACCGAACGGGCCAGGCGTTCCGCGAGGGCCGCGACCGAAGGAGCGGGAGGGGTCCCGGCGGATTGGCCGATGGGCGCGGCGGGGGACGCATTCGGCTGGCCCGCCCGGGCTTCCACTGCGCCTTCCATCTGGAAGAGGGCGACGCCTCCGTCCTGGAGGTGCACCGCCCATTCCCCCTGCACCCGTCCCGTTTCCAGGGCGCGCAGGGTGAGCTGGATGCGTTGTGAAGCTCCCGGGGGAATCACCACGTCCTGGAAAATCAGGTAACGTTCCCCCAGGCCGTTCTCCACCCGGAGGAACGCGGGCTCGCTTCGGATGACGGGCATGGCCTTCCACCAGGCATTGGGCACCGCGATGGCGTCAATGCGGACCGCCTGGCGGCCCGGATTCGTCAGGGTCAGAGTGAGCTGGGCTTCCTGACCGGGTGCCACGAAGAGCACCGGGGGCTCCACCCGAACCTCCACCCGGCCCTCTTCGAAGAACCCCGTCAGGACGAGCCCGCCGGCCATGCCGAAGACGAGCAGGCAGGCACATGCGAACAGGGCGAGGACACCCCAAAGCCAACGCGAGCGCATATCCTACGGCCTCCCAAGGCAAAGATACCGAAAGGACGGCCTTCCGGCAACGCGTTCCAGGTCCGTTTCGTGACCACGTATCCCCTTTCTATCACGTCCCCGGAAAATCGTCCACTGGCGACCGGGACTGTTCGGAAAATCCGGCCTGCTTTCCCTGGAGATTGAACGAAGAGGGCGGCCCAGGGGCGGGAACACGGTAGGAGAAGCCCATCACGTTTCGCCTGGACCTGGTTGATTCCTGCGGTCCGAAGCCCGGTCAGGCTCGTGCGCATGGGCGCTGGATCCACGTTTCGAACACTTCCGCTGGCGGCTCGGGGCGCCATGACCCCGGGCGAGAGTGGCAGGGAAGGCAGGACGTCTTTCCAAAACGAAAAGATGCGGCAGCCGGGCCGCCGCATCTTTTCTGGGGCCTTCGATCAGGGGACCGGAGCTACTTGGAAGCCCGGGCCAGCTCTTGCTCGATGACCTGCTGAAATACGGCGAAGGGCTGGGCGCCCACCACGGGCAGGCCGTTGATGAAGAAGGTGGGCGTACCCCGCACCCCCAGGCGGACGCCGTCGTTGAAGTCGTCCAGCACTTCCTGACGCTGTTCTTCCGATTCCAGGCAGGTCTGGAAGGCTTCCATATCCAGGTTCAACTCCTCGGCATAGGCCAGATAGGTTTCCCGTCCTAACTCCCGACCGCCCAGAAAGAGCAGGTCATGGAATTCCCAGTACTTACCCTGCTCCCCCGCGCAATTGGCCGCCACGGCTGCGGGCACGGCCTCGGGATGAATGCTTTGAATGGGGAAGTCCCGGTAGACGAATCGAATTTTGTCCCCGTAGGTTTCAAACAGGGGGTCGTAGACCTGCATACGCCACCGTTTACAGAAGGGGCATTGATAGTCGGAGAATTCAATCATCACCACGGGTGCGTCCTCGGGACCGCGAGCCGGGTCGTCGTCCACGCTGACTTCCAGACGGCCAGGCGTCGGCGTCGGCAGGGAAGGCTGAGCGACGGGTGCACCGGCACCGGCTCCGGAAGCCGTGGGAAAGGCGAATTGGCGCGGTCCTCGGTTTCCCGAAAAGCCCCAAAGGATGTATCCCACGGC
>WFVP01000160.1 GCA_015491595.1 Anaerolineales bacterium | reverse complement strand
TATTGAAAAGGTCTGTCCCGCAACGGGTATTTGGTTGTTTGAGGCTTCATCTGTCGTAACACAATGACTTCCACACGCTCATCTTCCCGAAACGGAATACCTCGCAAAACGAGCACACCACCTTTATGAATCACCACCTCTGTACGATAGACCCACATCACACCCTCCCGAAATTTTCCGTATCCACATGGGATACAGCCTTGAGCGTCACCGGCAGCATGGTGGACACAGCCACACCCATGGAACGCGGCACAAAGACAAAGCCTGGAGGTGCCGCAGGATTAACCTTAACCCGGATCCACTGACTCAGACCTCGATATGCCAGCACAGCTTGGTCTCCATCCTGAAGACCCAGGGAATCGGCCGTCTCTGGAGCTACCTCGACCCAGGCCCCTTGGGGGAGCCGAGGTGCCAGGGTATCGGACCCGGTCACCAGAGTCCCCCGGTCGTACAGCCGGGTAATGGGGACGGCCATGAGGCCCTCTACCGCGGGAACCTCCGCCTGGGCCGGTGCAGGGGCCTCGACCGTATCGCCCCGTTGCACCGCGTTGGGGAGGGTCACACCCAGGCCCTGCGTGTTCTCGTACGCCGTGCCCATGTAGTGCAGGAACTCCCGGGACACGGGCGGGTACTGCGGTTCGGTCTTGGCCAGGGCCTCGTACGTGACTTCTCGATAGGCAGGCACCGAGGCCGCCACTTGCTTCATGATGTTGGCCGTGGAGCGACCTTCCATCTCCAGACCCATCATGCGGCCCAGAGCCGCGATGATGGCGTAATCAGGTTGAGGCCCTTCCGGCGCTGGCACCGCGGGGTAAAACCGCTGGACCCGTCGGAAGAGGTTGGTGTACGTACCGCCCCGTTCGATGTACGCCTGGGCCGGCAGCACCACATCGGCCCGACGCGCCGTCTCCGTGAGGAAGAGGTCCTGAACCACCAGGAACCCCGCCTCGGACAGGGTCGCGGCCAGGTGCGGGTCGTCACCCGCGGGGTCCGCAGCCACCACGTACAGGGCTTTGGCCGCGCGCAGGGTATCGGCCAGGTTGTCCACCGGGCGGAAGCCCATGTCCCAGGCGCCCTGGTCGTTGTTGCGGGGCCATACGGCCACCAATCCGCTGTCGGACTTGCCCGCGTGACCGGTGGTGAGCAACACATGCGCGGCCGTCTGCGCCAGGGCGGTAGACCGGGCGAGGTCCATCCCTTCCTGACCATAGACAATGATGAGGTTACGCGCCTCTTGCAACCGCTGGGCCCACCAGCCTCCTTCTTCCATGAGCGTCATCAGGGCTTTACTTTCCTCCCCATAGCGATAGCGCACCACGTGGGCCGCGTAACGTTCGATTTTCGTGGGCCGAGGGTTCATGACCACCAATGTCGCGCCCCGTTGCGCGGCTTCCTTCACCCGGAGCCAGAGGACCGGTGCCTCTTCCTCCAGGTCCGATGCCACCACCACGATGACATCTCCTTCACCCCAACGGCTGGGGTCGTGACCCGCGCCCAGGCCCACCCGGTCCGTCCATTCACCGCCGCCCAGGAAGGTGTCCAGCACCTTACGGCCACCCAGATGGTCCGTCAGGCGGGCCAGATTGAAAAGGTCTTCATTACTGAGCCGGCCCGAAGCCAGGGTCACCAAGCCCGCACCCGCCTCTTGGAGGGCCTGGGCCACCTTCTCCAGGGCCTCCTGCCAGGTCGCAGGGCGCAGTTCACCGTTCTCCCGCACCAGGGGTTGGGTGAGCCGTTCACCGTATTGGGCGAAATGATACGCGGCGAAACGGCCCTTGTCGCAAATCCAGATTTCGTTCACGTACTCGTTCTGCCGGGGCATGACCCGCTGTACCGCGAAGCGGCCGCCAAGTTCAGGCTCGCGGCGGATATCGAACATGATGTTGCAACCCACCGGGCACAGGTTGCACACCGAGGCCGCGTGGAACATCTCCCAGGGCCGGGCATCAAAGCGGAAATCCGTGGTGGTCAACGCGCCCACAGGACAGATGTCCGTGGTATTGCCCGACCAGTAGGAGTCAAAGGGCGGGTCCGAGGTGGTGATGATGTACGTAGCGCGACCCCGCCCATCCAGGGCCAGAACGGGGTCTTCGGCAATTTCCTCCTGGAAGCGCACGCACCGTCCGCAGATGATGCACCGCTCCCGGTCCAGGATGATGAGGTCACCCAAAGGCACCCGCTTTTCCAAATGCAGTTTGAACTCATAGGGAAAGCGACTGGTACCCGGGCCATAGGCCATGGTCAGGTTCTGCAACGGACATTCCCCGCCCTTGTCACAAATCGGACAATCCAGCGGGTGCGACGTCAGCAGGAACTCCAGGATGTCCTTCCGCGCGCGGGCCACCTGTTCCGAGTTCGTGACCACGACCATGCCCTCCTGCACCTTCATGGTGCAGGCCGTCTGCAGTTTGGGGAAGAAGCGAATCTTGGGCGAGCCATCCTCGTTGCGAAGGATTTCCCCTGTGGCCCGGTCGCGTTCGGGCAGACCTACCTCCACCAGGCACATGCGGCACATGCCCACGGGTTCCATCTTGGGGTGATAACAAAACACCGGAATGTCAATGCCCACCAAACGTGCCGCATCCACAATGGTGATGCCCGCGGGCACAGTGACCTGTTGGCCGTCAATGGTCATGGTGACTTGTTGGGCGGTCATGGTGCGTTTACCTCCGGTCGTTGGTGGTCGTCCAGTTGTCAGTCAGTGGGCGCGAAACGCGTGCCCCAAATTTCCTGCAAGCATTTCTGCACATCCGGCAGGGGGCGTTGCCACAGCCAGGCCACGTCCAGCCAGAAGCCAGGGAGCACTGCGCTCACCCAGCGCCCGCGCGGGAGTTCGGAAACCCGGTAACGTCCGGCTTCCAGCGCGTGCCCCACAAAGCGCTTCCTGGGCAGGTCCACCACCCAATATTCAGGAATGCCTACCGAGGCGTACTCCTGGGCCTTTTCCACCAGGTCCACCGTGCGGGTTGAGGGGCTGGTGACCTCCACCACCAGCACCGGAAGGACCTTTACCGGCACGCCCGTGACCTTGGGCGCATCTTCGGGGCGGAAGACGCTGATATCCGGCTCCCGAATCAAATCCTCGGCCAGCTGCACCGCGGCCGGGGCGAGAAGTATCTTGCCTTGCCAATTCCGGGCCTGCATCCAGGAAAATACCAGGTAGGCCAAAAACCACACCACATCCTGATGCTCGGCTGTGGCTGGCGAATACATGAGGACCTCCCCGTAGGCGAACTCCCAGCGGCGATTTTCAGGGGCCTCCCGCAGGTAATCTTCCACGCGCCAGCCGCCCACCCGCGCGACGTACGGATGCCGGGCCAGATAGGGCAGGTCTTGCACCAGGTGCTTTTCCAGAACGGCCGCGGTGGTCATGGGGTCGTGCCTCCGTAATCCAAACGCCAAGCCTGTAATGCATAACGGGCCATTTCCCGTTGGCGCCGCCGTAAGGCATCGGCATCCCAAACGGAGTACTCGGCGATTCTACGCGTCATGAGGAAACGGCTTTTCGCGTAAATGTGGCGTTTCTCTTCAAAGGGCCGGTCTCCGGCTTCCCGGTTCAACGAGGCTTCCAATAGGGTAAGGTTCCCCAGGCGTTGCGTCAAATCGAAATCCCGCGAGGGCCAGGGGGAACGCTCAGGCGCAATATGCTCCACCGTGATTTGGGGGTCGTCCAGGTCGGCCTGCACGCCGCCCATGGTCTGTTCCAGGGCCAAAAGCAGCCGTTTGACCACGCGCTGGCCCGGACCGTGGGGTGCCCGTTCCGCGGCCTCGAACGCGGCGCGAAACGTGTCATCGTTGGGGTAAACCGGGGCCAGGTGGGAGAAAATCGCGGCCACGGGCACCAGAGCCTCGGCCTGCATCACGAAACGCGCGGCCTTGTGAAAAGCCCGTTCCAGCAAATTGGGGTTTCGCCTGCCAATCACCAGGTAGCGCACCACGATAACCGTCGCCATACGCAAGACCTGAACCAGGCGTTCTCTCCAGATAGGGCGACGTTCCGGTTCCTCCAGCCACCGCAGGTAGACGGCCATGATCAAGGGGATATGTTGCGTCGCCCGGAATATCTG
>WFVP01000159.1 GCA_015491595.1 Anaerolineales bacterium | reverse complement strand
CCCAGGGCAGGGGGATGAGCCACATGGGGACGCTGAGCAGGGCGCTGATGAGCAGGCCGAAGAACAGGCCTGCGAGGCCGGTGAACAGCACCGGCGCGGGGAGCTGGGCCACCCATTCTCGAATGGCCCGGGCGGGCCGGGTGGTGAAATAAGGGGTGAGGATGAGACCGATCATGAAACCCAGCAGGGGGAAGAGCAGCCGGGCGGGCGCGTTCATCATCTCGGGGTAGCGCTGGTCCAGGTACAGCCCCGCCTGAAAGCCCAGCCCGAAGCACACCAAAGCTCCCACGATGCGCAGGACGAATTCCGTACTGGGTCCTCGCATTCTGGCCATATCGGGTTCCTCCTGCGGTTTAGCATAGCATAGGGCCAAGTTGAAGTCAAAAACGGGTATAATGTAGGCGCCCCGAGGCCGGGGCGATTCTTTATCGTGCTTACAAGGAGATGGCATGAAGAGCGGACGAGTGATAGGCTTCTTCCTTTTGGGCGTGGCCGCGTTGGGATGGCTCCTGGCCGCGGCCTTCCTGGGGGTTCAGGTCATGACCCGGGAGGTGACCCTGCCGGGCGCCTTCCTGGGCGTTTTCCTGGTCACCCTATGCTTCGCCGTGCCCGTGGCGGGCGCGGGCATCTTTCTGGTGGTGCGTGGGAAGGCCGAGGAACAGGCCTTCGCCCGCGCCCGCATGGAGCGGGAGCTCCTCAACATGGTGCTGACCCAGGGGAAGGTGTCCTTCTCCGAAGCCGCCATCACCCTGAACGTGTCCCGGGAGGAAGTGGAGTCCCTGGTGCGCAGCCTGGTGGGCAAGCAATTGTTCAGCGGTGCAGTGCATTGGGAGAAAGGGTTGCTGTATTCCCGGGAAGCGGCCGCGCTCTACACCGAACGTCGCTGCCCCAATTGCGGCGGCGAACTGGAGATTGCCGGAAAGGGGGTGTTGGTCTGTCCCTGGTGTGGGGCGGAAATCTTCCTGCACCGGGAACAATCCGCGACCCCCGGTAAAGATGAACCTGCGGGAGGCTCCCCATGAGTGAGAATCCGTCCGCCCTGTTGGCCTTTCTGGAAAACCTCCCCCTGGTCGGCGAATACCGGCGCAGGGAAAAACGACGGGACATCGACCGACGTTTGCGGGAGGGGCTGGTGCAGGTCCTGGAGCGGGCCCGGCGGTACCTGACGGACATCCAGAAGGAGGTGCTGCGGACACCGGGAGGATTGTACTGGATGGACGACATCGAGCGCCTTCACAGCCGGCTGCTGCTGCTCATTGACGAGATTCGCACGACGCCGGACGCATATCGTCCCCTGTTCGACGTGGAGCAGGTGAGCGAGGCGGCGCTGGAGCAATTGCGCCAGTTCGACTTGACCTTTGCCCGGGAAGCCCTGGCCCTGGAAGAGCGCATCCGGGCCCTGCGGGAGGTCATCCACGGTTCCTCCGAGGAGGTGCGCAAGGTCCTGGAGGCCCTGTTCGAGCACATGACCGCCCTGGTGGACACCTACGAAAAGCGGGAGGCCCTCCTGCGCCATCCCGAAGCCCGTCTGTCCACGTCCCCGGATGCCCCGGAAGCGGGGTCCGAGCCCCCGGCGTCCCCCGAAGGTTGAACCCGCGGCTCAGTCGGACGGCTGGCGCCCATCCCGAAGACCCAAAGCCCGTTGATGGAGGTGAACTATGGCTTCTGCCCGTCGTCAAGGGTCCCGACCGATTTTGTGGATTTCCGTCGCCGTAGGCGTGGCCTTGATACTGACCGGCCTGTTGAATGTTCCCCCAATTGCGCAAGCAAAAGGCGGACCTGGTGTTGCCTGAGGTGAAGCCCTACTACGAGGAACTGGCCGACGGCAACGCCTTGGGGAAGCCCGACGCGCCCCTGACGGTGATGGAATTCTCGGACTTCCAGTGCCCTCACTGCCAGAATTGGTTCCGGGATACGGAAGCCCAGTTCATTGAGGAATTCGTGGTGCCGGGGAAGGTGCGCTTCGTGTATCGCACCATGGGGGACTTTTTAGGGCCGGAATCCCTGGCCGCCAGCATGGCCCTTTACTGCGCCGAGGAGCAGGGGGCCTTCTGGCCCTACCACAACATCCTGTTCCTCAACCCGCCCGTCCGGCCCAACTCCGGCGCGTACTCGGTGGAGCGCCTGGTGAGCATGGCTGAGGCCCTGGGCCTGGACACCCAGGCCTTTGCCGCCTGCCTCGAGGAAGGGCGCTACCGGGACCGGGCGATGCAGGATAAGGAAGAAGGCATCCGCCTGGGCGTGCGCGGGACGCCGGCCTTCGTCTTTCAGACGGCCGACGGCCAGACCTTCCTCCTGGAAGGGGCGCATCCCATTGCTTCCTTCCGCCAGGCCGTGAGCCAGCTGTTATCCCCGTCCGAGTAAAGGAGGCCTCCATGCGTACCGTGTCCGTCGCTCTGGTGGGATTTGGCAACGTAGGGAAGGCCTTCGTGCGCCTGCTGGCCCGCAAACAGGAGGACATCCGCCAGCGTTACGACCTGGACATCCGCATCACGGGCATCGCTACCCGCCGGCACGGGACCGTCATCACCCCCGAGGGGATGGATTTACAGGTGCTGCTGGACCGCATCCAGCGGGGTAGCGACCTGAACGGGCTGTCTCCCTACCCGGTGCCCGAGGACACCTTCACCTTCATCCAAAAGGTGCCTGCGGACGTACTGGTGGAGATTACCCCCGTGAACTACGAAACGGGCGAGCCCGCCCTGACCCACATCCGCATGGCATTGCAGCGGGGCATGCACGCGGTCACCGCGAACAAGGGCCCTGTAGTCCATGGTTATCAGGAACTCCAGGCCCTGGCCCGGGAGCAGGGACGGGCCTTCTTCTTCGAGTCCACGGTGATGGACGGCGCCCCCATCTTCTCCCTGTTCCGGGAGGCCCTGCCTGGGGTGAAGGTCACGGGTCTGGAGGGCATCCTCAATTCCACCACCAACCTCATCCTGACCCGCATGGAAACCCACGGCGAATCGTTGGACGAAGCGGTGGCCTATGCCCAGAGCATTGGCATCGCGGAAACCGACCCCTCCGGGGACATCGACGGCTGGGACGCGGCCATCAAGGTCGCGGCCCTGGTCACCGTGCTCATGGGGCATCCCCTCAAGCCCCAGGACGTGCAGCGGGAGGGCATTCGTCATCTCACGCCGGAGGACATCCATCGGGCGCGGGAAGAGGGCAGGCGCTGGAAACTGGTGTGCCGGGCCTATTGGGAAAACGGCTCGCTGGTGGCACGGGTGGCTCCCGAGAAGGTGGCTTCCCATTCGCCCCTGTACAGCGTCATGGGCACGTCTTCCCTCCTGCGCCTGGAGACCGACGTCCTGGGCGACCTCTCCATCCGGGAAGACGACCCGTCGCCCGAGACCACGGCTTACGGCCTGTTGGCGGACATTCTGAACGCGGTTCGCGCGCGGACGTGAGGGACGGCGAAAACGTGGGACGGTGGGGATGACCCCGACCCTTTGGCAAGTCGAGTTCCATGCCCATACGCGGGCTTCCTCCGACGGGTGGATGACCCCGGAGGGGCTGGTGCAGCGGGCCTGTCGTGTGGGGCTGGACCGGGTGTTCGTCACGGACCACAACACGTTGGAGGGGGCGCGGGCGGCCTGCGCGCGAGCGCCCCAGGTGGCCCTGATGGGCCTGGAGCTGCGCACCACTGAGGGGGAGCTCCTGGCCTATTTCGTCCGGGAACCCGTGCCGCCGGGCCTGCCTCCCATGGAGGCCCTGGAGCGTTTGCGGGCCCAGGGGGCCTTCGTGGCCCTGCCCCATCCCCTGGACCCCTGGCGGGGCCGCTGGCGGCGGGAGACTTTGGAACGCCTGGCCCCCCTGGTCGATGCCATCGAGGTGTTCAACGCCCGAACCCACAGCCGTCGCGCCCAGGAGTCGGCCCGGGAGCTGGCCCGGCGCTACGACAAGCTGAGCCTGGTGGGCTCCGACGCCCATCTGCCCTGGGAGCTGGGGCGCTGCCGGGTGCTCCTGCCCCCTTTCGACGACGCGGCGTCCCTGCGAGAGGCCCTGCGCGAGGCCCGATTCGTCATTCGAGAGTCGCCCAAATGGGTCCACCTGGGTACCCGCTGGGCCACATGGATGCATCGCCTGGGCCTTTGGTAAGCCGGCCCAAACAGGGTACACTATAGAGTCCACGATTCCATGGAGAGGGACGGGGTATGTTCGAAGCGCAACAGCGTGCACTGGAACAGCAGATTCGCCGCCTCCTGGAGGCCGAAGGCGTTCCCCTGCCGGAGCGCTTCTCCTACGTGGAGATTCCCTTCCGGGGGACGTGGGGGTTTGGCCTGCCCATGTTCCCCCTGGCCGCCGCGGAAATCCGGGCCAAGGGGCTGAAGGTGCCCGTGCCCCAGCGGGCCCAGGAACTGGCCGAAAAGCTGGTCGAGGCCCTGGGGACGCCTCCGGGGTTCCAGCGAGTGGAAGCCGTGCGGGGTTACCTCAACTTCTATCTGGACCCCTACCTGTACAGTCGCGCGGTGATTGACCGGGTGCTGGAGGAAGGCGCCCGTTACGGTCACCATCCCCGCCGGGGCGAGCGGGTGATGGTGGAGTTCTCCCAGCCCAATACCCACAAAGCGCTGCACGTGGGCCACTTGCGGGGCACCATTCTGGGGGACGTGGTGTGCCGCATCCTGGATGCGGCACACCACGTCCCCCAGAATGGTGCCCCGCAAGTGGCCCACGTGC
>WFVP01000158.1 GCA_015491595.1 Anaerolineales bacterium | reverse complement strand
GTATAGATGACCAGCCCAGACAGCAGGGCCATGAATTCAGGAGTCAGACGGCGGCCGCCAACGGTGCGGAAGCCCTCAATTTTGGGGAAGGACAGGGCGAGGGGCGCGGACGGCATCAAGAACCATCCCACCAGGGCCACGGCCAGGAAGGTAAGCAAAGCCCAGCCAGGCACCAGAGGCATTCGCCCGGTGCGTCGCCCTACCCGAACCAGCCAGATGGAGACCGCGACAGCAGCCACCAATCCGGCCACCAGAACCCATACATACGTGGACCAAAGGGCGGTCGGCGTGGGCCAGGGAATCACCACCCCCCGGTTGCTCAGATAGACCGCGTTCCACAAGACCTTGGCCTTGCGCAAAGGCGGGAATTTCAGGAAGACGCCAGTGTACCAGAACACCAGAAGAACCAGCAGGGGGATGTTGCGCAGGCCTTCCACGTAAATGGTCGCCAGGGTACGGATGACGAAGTTCCGGGAAAGTCGTGCCAGGCCCACAATGACGCCGATGATGGTGGCGAACAGAATACCCCAAAAACTGACGACGAGGGTGTTGATAATGCCAACCAGAAAAGCCCGGGCATAAGTGTGCGCCCGACTGTACTCAATGGCTTTTTCCCCGATATCGAATCCGGCCGTCAGGCGAAGAAAGTAGAAACTGGGCAGGAGCCCTCGCTGGGCCAAAGCCGTAATCATGTTGGTGTAGAAGAAGCGAAAGGCCAGGAACACGGCCAGCACGAAAGCCACCTGGGCAATGGCTTTGACCACGCGCTCATCTCGTAACCATTGCACACCGCTTCGCAATCGTCCCAGATACATGGTCCAACCTCACGATGGCATTCTGCTCGACCCGCGGTGGAGATTTATACAGGCTCACTGGAGGGGCGACGCCCCAATTGGGGGCCGCCCCTCCAGGATTCATCCGCTAAGAAGAACAGCAGTGCTTGGGTTTAGCGGAAGGGCGGCGCGTAGAGCAGACCGCCATCAATGTAGGAGGCATTGAGCCCGCGAGGCAGGTTGAAGGGCGTGCCGGGCCCCAGGTTGCGCTCATAGATTTCCGCGTAGTTGCCCACCAGCTTGATGATGTTGTAGGCCCAATCATCGCTCAGGCCCAACTTCTGGCCCATTTCGCCCTCAACGCCCAGCAGACGCTTGACCTCAGGGTTCTTGGTCTCCGCCTTCACCTGGTCCACGTTCTGGCTGGTCACGCCGTATTCTTCCGCCGCAAAGGTGGCGAACACGGTCCACTGGACGATGTCGAACCACTGGTCATCGCCGTGACGCACCACAGGGCCCAGCGGCTCCTTGGAGATGGTCTCGGGCAGGATGATGTGTGCCTCGGGCTCTTTGAGCACGGCCTTCCGGGAAACCAGGCCGGATTTGTCCGTGGTCACGGCGTCGCAGGTGCCCTCTTCATAGGCGGCGAAGACCTGGTCGGCCGTTTCGAAGACCACCGGTTCGTATTCCAGCCCCTCCGCGGCCATGACATCGGCGAGGTTGAGTTCCGTCGTGGTGCCCGTGGCCACGCAAATGCGCGCGCCGTTCAGGTCCTTGAGGGATTGGATACCGCTATCCTTGGGCACCATGAAGCCCTGGCCGTCGTAGAAGGTGGTGGCCACGAAGTTGGCGCCCAATTCCGCATCGCGGGTCAGGGTCCATGTGGTGTTGCGGATGAGCACGTCGATTTCGCCCGTTTGCAGCGCGGTGAAGCGTTCCTTGGCCGTCAAAGGACGGTACTGAACCTTGTCGGGGTCGCCGAAGATGGCCGCGGCCAGAGCCCGGCAGAAGTCCACGTCGAAGCCCGACCACTTGCCTTCCTGGTCGACGTAAGAGAACCCGGGCAGTTGGCCGTTGACACCGCAAATCAGGTAGCCCCGCTCCTTGACGGCCTTAAGCGTGGCCCCATAGCCCTGGGGCACAGCAGCCTGCGCAGCGCCACCCTCAGCCGGCACCTGCACCGTTACAACCACCGTCTTGACGACCTCTTTGACCGCTCCTTCACCGGAGGGGGTGGCCTGCTGGCAGGCGGCAAGCACAAGGCCAGCCAGCAAACCGGTCATGAGCAACCAAAGGACACTTTTGCGCAGCATCTCTTACTCCTCCTTCACAAAAGAGATTCGGCTTGTGGTGGCGCAATTATAGGGAGGGCCGGTCGGTTTGACAAGGCTTGAACGGGGATGTTCTAGGGTTTTTCACTGTTCTAACAGAAGGGTGAAGTCATAGGGGCGGCCCCTATGGCTTCATCCTTCTGTTAGAACAGTGAAAAACCCTGGAACACCCCCGTTCAAGCCTTGTCAAACCGACCGGCCCTCCCTATAATTGCGCCACCACAAGCCGAATCTCTTTTG
>WFVP01000157.1 GCA_015491595.1 Anaerolineales bacterium | reverse complement strand
GATAGGCCCCCTGGGCCAGTTGAATGCGGAGATCTACAATGCGTTGCGGAGGTGGACGTCGTGCAAGGTGAGACCAGCCCATCTGCCAGGCCAGCCGTTCGATGAGGTCGTGCGCGTTCAGGGGTTGTTGGACTTCCTCCCAGGTCGGGTGGTGGGCATAGGCCGAGAGCCAGGCCACGTCGTCCCAATGATGCAACGACCGATGAACAAAGGCGTGGGCCAGGGTGGTCTTCCCTAACCCTCCCAGGCCCTCCAGGAAAACGATGCGCGGACCGTCGGGAGCCAGGAGCCAGGTTTCCAGTCGTTTGAGCCAGGCCTCCACACCGAAAAGGCGGGTATATGTGGCCGGGGGAAGATGGCGCATCTTAAAGGCCAGGGCCTTCTGGATTTGGGCTTTCTCCTCCTGTTCCAAAAGCCATAAGTAGTGGGCCAGGAGGTGGATGGCTTTCCGTTGCCAGACATATAGCGTGCTATCCGCGATGTTCCATTGTCTGGCCAGGTCCTTAACGGGAGTGCCCTGCCAGTAACGCCGCCGTAACAATTCGGCCTCGCGCGGGGTCTCCCCTTGCATACGTTCCAGGGCTCGTTCCAGGGCGAGGTGTAGGTGACCTTGCGTCTTCCGGTTTAGGGTAGGGAGGAACCGGCTTAAGGCATACCAGGCCCCCTTCTTCTTTCGGGCTCTCAAGACCACATGCAAAGCCGTAACCAGTCCCCCGGGAACCGACGCCGGAAGCTCGGCCATGTCTACCTCCGGATCGATATCCAAACTAAAGTGTACCATTGGGGGACGAGGGGAATCGAAGAAAGAGGGGTTTTCATATACCTCGTCAGGCAAATGTGAGATTTGACATGTAAGGTCATTTGTTCCCCGAAACAAAGGCGTTTTCGTCGGAACGCATAGGTCTGCTCGGGTACGGGACCCAAATTCGCCGACGGCGGTCGGCGGACGGCCATCAGCCCTTTCCTGCGGTCCAGGGCCTGGTCAGGCCTGTGCAAAACACTGGGTGCCCTTTCCCAAGGAGCAACCCCTTTTCCCCATTTTCGGCAACTTTTGAGGGCATCCCGGGGGGGGGGTGTCAGATTGTTGAGGAATGGAGGTTATGTTTCGGCTTCCCCCCGGAGTGCTTGAAGAATCAATTGGACCCGTGCTTCCATTTTGGCCCGGTCCCTCTCCTCGGCAAAGAAGGACATCAGGTCCTCGGCCCGGAGAGAAAATCCGGTCTCGGACTGGCCCTGAAGCCGCTCTGCGGCGACGTCGGCCAGGGCCAAAAGCTTGCGGCATCGGCGGCTGGCGGTGAAGACCACATCTGCCAGGCGCCCCTCTTCTACTCGGGCGAAGAAGGCGACCCGATGGCCGCCTGCCTGGGCTTCCGTGCCCAGGGGCTGGTAGCCCTCGGGTGGGGCTTCCACCCAGTGTTTCAGACCCTGGCGATGGTAATCGGCGACTTTCATGACGTCCCCTCCTCTTCTTCAGTGCCGGGGGAGCGACGCGTATGGCCTTCTTGCGTGTGAGGCTTTTGCGAAGATGGGAGACGCAAGCGGCGGACCAGGTGGCGCAGTAAACCCAGCAAGACATAACTCCCAAACAGGATGGCCAGGAAAGGGCGGGGATGGAAAATCAAGAGGATGCCCGCGACGGCCAGTCCCAACAGATGTAGAGGTCCCAAGACAGCGGCCATTCGTCGGTAGAGGTACTGCATGTGGGGAAAAGGGACCCGGCTAATCATCAGCACACCCAGGGCGCAGGGCAGCACGGCCACGGTGATGGATGCCGGCAAGGATAACGGGGGTTGGAGGACAGCAAGCACGCCGACCAGCACGCCCGCGGCGGCCGGAGAGGGTAAGCCTTGAAAGTAAGTTTTGTCCGAGGGAGCGTTCAGACCGTATACGTTGAAGCGGGCCAGGCGTAAAGCCGTGGCGGTCATGTAAGCCGCGCCGCTTACCCATCCCCATTCGTTCAGGGGTGCCAGCGCATAGCGGTAGGCCAGAAAGGCCGGCGCCACGCCAAAGGTCAGGAAATCGGCCAGGGAATCGTATTCAATCCCGAAAGGGGTGGCAATCCCCAGCCGTTGGGCGGTGAACCCGTCCAGTACGTCCATAATCATGCCCAGGTAGATGCACATCCCCGCCCACAAGAATTCCCCCTGGAGCGCGAAGTACAGCGAAGCCGCACCACTCAATAGATTTCCCGTGGTCAACAAATTGGGAAGAAAACTCCAATCGTTGCGTCGGGAGGCCTTCTTCATGGTTCGTCCAGCAAGGCCAGAGGCGTTTCACCGGCCCGTACTTTTTGGCCCTTTGCCGTAAGTATACGGGCCTCTGGCGGAAGAAAGAGTTCGACTCGTGAGCCAAAGCGAATCATACCAAAGCGCTGTCCGCAGGCTAAGGTCTGCCCGGGTTCGACCCAGGGGACGGTGCGGCGGGCCATGAGGCCGGCAATCTGCACCATGAGGAAGCGGCGGCCCTGTTGGTCTTCCAGGAAATACAGACGGCGCTCGTTCTGGGTCAGGGTTCTTTCTTGATAGGCAGGCAGGAACCGCCCCGGCTCGTGGCGAATTTCCACTACTCGGGCGGTGACGGGCATCCGGTTCACATGCACATCGGCCACGCTCATGAAGATGCCGATGCGCCAGGCCCGGTCCGTCTGGAGCCACAGGGGTTCTTCTTCCTGCTGCAGGGTGACGATTTTGCCGTCGGCCGGGGCTAGAACGAGACCACTACAGAGGCTGGGCGGGTAACGCTCAGGGTCCCGGAAGAAGAAGGCCGCGCCCAAAGCGGCCACCAGCGCGAGGGTTCCTGTGGTCCGACGCCGCAGGGCATAGGCCAGTGCGGCCACGGTCAACGCGCCCCCGACCCAGGGCCATCCTTCGGGGTGGATACGCATGGGTGACGGCTCCTTTGTGTATCGTTCGTGTGATTTCCCATTGTAACTCAATTATGGCTCGGGATTCGCACATGGCTATGGGATAGGCCGCCACCATTCCGGCGGTTCCCACTCTTCTCGGAGCACGGCCATGATGAGGCTGTCGTGGTAGCGTCCATTCAGATAGCGGGCCTGGCGACGGCGACCTTCCAGGCGGAACCCGGCCTTTTCATACGCCCGTCGTGCCCGGTGGTTGAAGTCGTAGACCTCCAGTTGCACCCGGTTCAGGTTGAGCAGGGTGAAGGCAATGGCCACCATGGCCTGGACGGCTTCGGTGCCATATCCCTGGTTCCAGTAGGTCTTTTCGCCAATGACGATGCCCAGTTCGGCCCAACGATTGAGCCAGTCGATGCGGTGGAAACCCGTGTTGCCGATGAGCACCCAGCCCTGCTTCTCTCGGACTTCAATGCCCAAGGGTCGTTCCCATTGGGCCCGGGCCCGAACCCGCTGAAACCATTCCTCTTCGTCCTCTATGGAAAGCGGCCATACGTTGGCCAGGTGTTGGGTAACCTCGGGATCGTTGAACCAGCGCACGAAGATGGGCAGGTCCTCCCGGGTGATGGCTCGCAAACGCAGGCGAGGCGTGGTGAACATGGGGTACCTCCGTGTTAATCGTCGGTCGTCGTTCGTCGGTCGTGGGTTGTTGGTCGTCCGTTGTGGGTTGTTTCTGGGTTCGTGGCTGGCGGTCGACGGCCAACGATAATCCGCATATACGCCTCTTCCAGGTCGGGCAGGTCTTTTTCCAGGGATTCGAGCAGTGCGCCCAGGTCGCGCAAGTCGTCCAGCAGGCGGTAGAGGGAGGCCGCGTCGGGCAGGGTGACCCGGAGCTGCGCCGTGCCGTTGACCAGGGCCTCCACTTTGGCCTGCCACCGGGCCGCGAGGGCATCCAACACCTTGGGGTCCGGCAGGCGCACCGTGAGGCGATACCCGCGGACATCGAAGAGGCGGCGCAGGCCTTCCGGCGTGTCCTGGGTGACGATGCGCCCGGCCTGAATGATGATGACCCGATGGGCCAGGGCTTCCACCACGTCCATCTGGTGCGAGGTGAGCAGGATGGTCTTGCCCTCTTCCTGCGCCAGTTGGCGGATGAGGGCGACCATCTCCCGCTTGGCTTCCACGTCCAGGCCCAGGGTGGGTT